>JAVJVX010000006.1:300000-526333 GCA_040220875.1 Alphaproteobacteria bacterium
TCTTCCGCCTGGTCCCAGACCGCGTTCGAGCCGGCGCGCAACTCGGGCCGGTCCGAGAACTTGACCGCCACCTCCTCGAACCCGAAATCCTTATAGACCGCCAGCAGCAGATCGCAGAACGCCCTGGTCTCTGCCGTGATCTGGTCCTCGGTACAAAAGATATGGGCGTCGTCCTGCGTGAAGGCGCGCACGCGCATGAGACCGTGCAACGCGCCCGAAGGCTCGTAACGATGACAGGAGCCGAATTCAGCCATGCGCAGCGGCAGGTCGCGGTAGCTTTTCATTCCCTGACGGAAAATCTGCACGTGGCAGGGGCAGTTCATCGGCTTGAGAGCAAGAACGCGCTCGTCCTCCGTACGGGCCGTGAACATGTGCTCGCGGAACTTTTCCCAATGGCCCGATTTCTCCCAGAGCTCGCGATCCACGAGCTGGGGGGTGCGGACCTCGAAATAGCCGGCCTGATCCAGCCGGTTGCGGATATAGGTTTCGAGCGTGCGGTAAAGCGTCCATCCCTTGGCGTGCCAGAACACACTGCCGACCGCCTCTTCCTGCATGTGAAACAGGTCCATCTCTCGCCCGAGGCGGCGATGGTCACGCTTTTCAGCCTCTTCCAGGCGATGAAGGTAGGCCTTGAGCTCTTTTTCCGTTGCCCAGGCGGTGCCGTAAACGCGCTGCAGCATGGCGTTCTTCGCGTCGCCCCGCCAGTAGGCGCCCGCCACCTTCATCAACTTGAAGGCCTCGCCCAGCTTGCCCGTGGACGGCAGATGCGGCCCGCGGCAGAGATCGACGAAATCTCCCTGGCGATAGAGGCTGATCTGCTCTTGGCCCGGGATCGCCTCGATGATCTCGGCCTTGTAGTGCTCTCCCAGATCGTGGAAGAACTGGATCGCCTTCTGTCTGTCCCACACTTCGCGCGCCACCGGCTCGTCGCGCTTGACGATCTCGCGCATCCGCGCCTCGAGCTTTTCGAGATCGTCGGGCGTGAACGGCTCGTCGCGGGCGAAGTCGTAGTAAAACCCGTCCTCGATGGTGGGGCCGATCGTGACCTGGGTCTCGGGGAAGAGTTCCTTCACGGCTTCAGCCAGCACATGGGCCGCATCGTGGCGCAGGATTTCGATCCCGTCGGGGCTGTCGCGGGTGATGATCTCGACCCGGGCATCGCGCTCGATCTCGCGCGAAAGATCGCGCAATTCGTCGTCCACCCGTACGGCCACGGCGGCCTTTGCGAGGCCCTTGCCGATATCGGCTGCCAACGCGGCCCCGGATACGGGGCCGTCAAACTCACGCCGGGAGCCGTCTGGAAGGGTCAGAGAAATCATGAAAACGCGCCTTTCGGCGGCAGAATGGAGCCAAATTGGAAAGCGAGACTTAAGAAGCTGGCGGGGTGCTGTCAAGCGAGGGCGCAAGGCCGTCAAGCGCGGACACCACCTTGTCGAGCGGCAGATGGCCGAGATCGGCTACTCGGCAAATGCGCGTTTCAGCCCCCCGGGGCGCGCAAAGGGCCGGGTCCGATTCATGGGAATACAGGATCACCGCCGGGCAGCCCGACGCCGTGATCAGGTGCATGGGGCCGGTGTCGTTGCCACAGGCGAGGACGGCCCGGCGGGCGAGAGCGGCGATAGCGCCCAGGGTGGTTTCCCCCGTCAGATCGTGAAGACCTGGCGCGGCGGCCGCGATTTCCCGCCCGAGCGCTTTTTCCGCCGGGCCGCCAATAACCGCGACGGCATAGCCCCGGCCCAGGAGCCGGGCCGCCAGCGCGCCATACCGCCCGGCCGGCCAGCGCTTCTGCGGCCGGTGCGCGGCGCCGCCCGGCACCAGAAGGACGAGCGGCCGGTCCTTATCCAATTCGAAGGTCGACAAGTCGCCATCAAGCCAGGAAAGGTCCGGGCCGGGCACGTCCGCGATCCCCGCCAGGGCAAGCTGGGCACGCTGGCGCTCCACCGTATGCAGGCGAACGCGATCCGGCCCCGTATGACGATGGGACGCGCCGCGGGCGATGCCCGACCATTCGGGCCGGGGCCCCGGCCCCATCAGGCGGAAATACCAGCCCGAGCGATCCGAGGTCTGCAGATCATAGACCCGCGCGAAATTTCCCCGGCGCAACCGTCGTCGCAGCGCCAGCACGCGGCCGGGCTGCCAAAGGCGCGGGCGCGAATCGACCCACACCTCGTCGAAGAATGGCGCCGTGCGCGCCATTTCAGCGTAGGGCGCGGTGGTGAGCAGGACGATACGGGCACCCGGATGGGCCTGGCGGATGGCCTTGAAGGGGCCGGTGGCGAGAACGAAATCGCCCAACGCGCCCAGCTTGATGACGAGAATACGCTCAACCGCTGCCATAACGGCGGACCATAAGTTCGTCATAGACGGACAGGGTGGCCGTCCGCATCCGCGCCAGGCTGAACGTCTCGCGAATGAACTGCATCGCGGCCCCGGCAATACGGCCGCGCGCGGCCTCATCGAGGGAGAGCGCCGTTTCGAGCGCGGCAGCAAGCGCGTCACTGTCGCCCGGCCGGACGAGCCAGCCCGTCCTGTCGGGCAGCACGGTTTCGCGGGCGCCCCCATGGTCGGTCGCGATCACCGGCCGGCCCATGGCCTGGGCCTCGGCCGCAACGCGGCCAAAGGCTTCAGGATCGGTCGAGGCCGAAACCACAACGTCACTAAGCATGTAGGCTGCCGCCATGTCCCGGCAATGCCCGGCAATCTGCACCTGCGCCGCGACGCCGAGCCGCCGGGCGGTTTCTTCCAATTCACGCCTGTAGGCATGCCGTCCCTGATCGGACCCGACCAGCACGCAGCGCACATCGCCGCGCCCAAGCTTGGCGAGGGCCTCGATCAGGACAAGCTGGCCCTTCCAGCGCGTGAGCCGGCCGGGCAGCATTACCACCGGCACATCGTCCGGCAATCGCCAGGCGCGGGAAAGCTGGATCACGCGCTCTGCCGAGACATGCGCCGGATCGAACACCTCGAGGTCCACCCCGCGCGGAACAACGCGAATGCGAGCCGGATCGACGGCGTAGACCTGATACATGTGGCCGGCGATGAAGTTGGAAATTGCGATGATCAGCTCGCCCCTTGTCATCACCGAATTATAGGTGCGTTTGACCCGGTTGCCGGCGCCGTAAGTGCCATGAAACGTGGTCAGGAAAGCGCAGCCGGTCTGTCGCGCCGCGCCCAGGGCGCTCCAGGCCGGCGCGCGTGAGCGGGCATGGATGATGTCCGCGCCGCATTCCTGTATGACCTGCGCCAGTCGCGTCACATTACGATAGATGGTTGCGGGATTCTTGCTGTCGACGGGCAGCGTGATGTGCCGGGCGCCGGCACGCTCGACATCGCGGACCAGGAGGCCGCCGGCGGACACCACGACCGGCCGCGCCCCGGCCGCAGACAGGGCGGCGGCGATCTCGACCGTCCCGCGCTCCACCCCGCCCGTTTCCAGCGCAGGCAGCACCTGAAGCACCACGGGCGGGCGCACGGTCCAGGCGATGCCGGTTTTTTCGGCGGGCGCGGCGGCGGAAGGTTCCACGATGCGAGACAATCCGGTAAGGCTAAGCGGGTCAGGTGGATAGCACATATCATGCCCCCTGAAACCCATATTGCGAACCGTTTGCGGACCGGCCTGCCGGCCGGTCCCGTCATTCTTCCCGCCCCGCCTCGAGGTGAGTTTCATGGCCGATGACAATCTCCGTTTTCTGAAACGCGACGGCGGGCCGGACATCGCCTATCACCGGCATGCCGGCGACGGCGCTCGGCCGGGGGTGGTATTTCTTGGCGGCTACGCGTCCGACATGACCGGCACCAAGGCGATGGCGCTCGAAGCATTCTGCCGCGCGCGCGGGCAGGGTTTCCTGCGCTTCGACTATCAGGCGCACGGCGCGACGGGCGGCAGTTTCGAGGCCTGCACGATCGGCACCTGGCTGGACGATGCGCTGGCCGCCTTCGATGCGCTGACCGAGGGACCGCAGGTGGTTGTGGGCTCGAGCATGGGGGGCTGGATCATGGTGCTGCTCGCCCTCGCCCGGCGCGCCCGCATCCGGGGGCTGGTCGGGATTGCGGCTGCGCCGGATTTCACGGAAGACCTGATCTGGGAGACCCTGCCGGCCCCGGCGCGCGAAACCCTTGAACGGACCGGACGAATAAGCCGGCCCAACCAGTACAGCGACGAGCCCTACATCATTACCCGCAAGCTGATCGAGGACGGACGCAAGCGCCTGGTCCTGCGCGAGACGATCGACCTCGACTGTCCCGTCAGACTGATCCACGGCGTCCGGGACGCGGACGTGCCCTGGCAGGTATCGCTGAAACTGGCAGGCAAGCTCGCAGGCGACGATGTGCGGCTGACGCTGATCAAGGATGGCGAGCACCGTCTGTCGCGCGAGGGCGACCTTGCGCTCATTCAGGACTCCATCGCGGAACTTTGCGCCAACTGATATCTCCGCACCCGGCCTCGGCGTCTCAGATGAGCGAGGCCGGAAAGAGCGGCTCGATCGCCTGTCCGGTCCGGGCCGTCACGTGGCGCGCGACGAGCCGCCGGTGACATTGGGCGGGATCGCGCTCGAGACACATGAGCGCAGCCGGGCGGGCCGTCGCCAGCGCCGCCACCCGGTCGAGCGCGGCGCGCCCGGCGGGTGTGGCCATGTGCGCGTCGAAAATCTCGAGGAACTTTTCCGGTGCCCCCGCCCGGGCCGCGCCCCGGCCCGCCTCGGGGTTGCCGAGCGCCCGTTCCCACCGGTACTCGATCCCTGCCTCAGAGAGGCTCGCAGCAAGGCGCTGGCCGATAAATTCGGGGCGACGCGAATAGGGATTGGTCCGCACATCGATCAGATCGGCCACGCCGGCGCGGCGGAGCGTGGCGATCAGATCATCCATGACGGCCCCCTCATAACCGATCGTGTAAAGCGGGTGGCGCTTCGTCATCGTGCACCCCCCGCCTCACCCGCCTCACCCGCGTCAAACAGCGCTTTCAGCCCCGTGCGATAGTCGGGATAGGCCAGCGCGATCCCGAGCTCGGCCTTGATTCGCGCGTTCGAGACGCGCTTGCTGTCCTGGTAGAAACTCCGCGCCATGTGGGAGAGATCGGCCTCCTCGAACGGCACCTCGGGCGGCGGGTCGATGCCCATGAGCTCTGCCGCGTAAGTGATCACGTCGCTTTGCGGCGCCGGGGCGTCATCGGCCAGATTATAGACCCGCCCGGGATGGGGACGCGCCATCGAGGCGATCAGAACCGTCACGATATCCGCGACGTGAATACGCGAAAATATCTGCCCCGGCTTGCGGATGCGCTGGGCCTCGCCCGCGCGCAGCCGGGTGAACGCGTTCCGACCGGGGCCGTAAATCCCGGCGAGGCGAAAAACATGAACCGCCAGCCCTGCCTGCCGATGAAGGCGCAGCCAGCCAGCCTCCGCATCGAGGCGGCGGCGGCCGCGTTCGCCCGTCGGGTTAAGCGGCGAGTCCTCGTCCACCAGCGCGCCATCCCGATCGCCATAGACGCCGGTCGTCGAGAGATAGCCGATCCAGCGCAGCGGCCCGGCTTTGGCGAGCTCGGCCCCATGGCAGTCGAGGACCGGGTCGCCCGCCTCGTCGGGCGGCACGGAGGACAGGACATGGGTCACGCCGTCAAGGGCGGCGGCGAGATTGGCGAGCGGATGCGCGCGGTCGAAGACATGGGCGCTCGCACCCGCCTCGCCAATGCGCGCGAGCGAACGGGCGGACCGGCCGGTCCCGCTCACCCGCCAGCCCTGGGCCAGAAGCCGGGGGGCGAGGGCGCGGGCGGTAAAGCCGAAGCCAAAGCAGAAGAGATGTGGCGCTGCTGTCATATTCGGGGGTCGGATATTCGCTTCCTTGCACCGCGGGGCCGGTTACCTCGACCGCGCCCCACATGGTAGAACGCTCCCATGAAACGGCGATTGAATCCAGTTTTCGCGATGTTCGTTTCGATCCTCGCCCTCGGCGCGACCTCGCCGGCGGTGATGGGCCAGACGGGCGAGGACGCGAGCCCGAGCTACGCGCGCTGTATCGATCTCGTGAAAACGGCACCGGGCGCGGCCATGGATATGGGGCTTGCCCTTGACCGGAGCGGGGCCAAACTGGGATCGCGACATTGCCAGGCCATGGCGTTGATCCGGTTGCAGCAATACGCGACGGCCGCCGGCCTGCTGGAATCCCTGGCGCGCTCTGACGATCCGGCGATTGGAGACAGGCGCGCCGGCCTCTGGGCGCAAACGGGCCAGGCACTGTCCCTGGCGGGGCAGCCGGGCCGCGCCATCGCTGCCTTCAGCGAGGCCCTGCGCCTCAATCCGGCAGACCGGGAGCTTTTCATCGATCGCGCCATTGCCCGGTTCGATGCCGGCCAGTACCAGGCCTCTGCCGATGATCTGGGTCAGGCGATCGCCGCCTTTCCGACCCGGAGTCAGCCCTATCTTCTGCGCGCCCGGGCGCTGCGCAAGCTTGGCGAGATGGCGGCGGCCCTCGTTGATGTGGAGGAGGTTCTCGTCATGGAGCCGATGAACGCCCAGGCGTTTTTCGAGCGCGGCCTGATCCGCGAATTATCGGACGCCCACGAGGCCTCGCGCCTGGACTGGCAGCACGTGATCGAAATCGCACCGGCAAGCCGCTGGGCCGAGCTGGCGCGCGAGAACCTTCGCCGGAGCGACGCCGCAGAGATCACTCCGGTGGAATAGGGCCGGTGGATTAGGGCCGGTGGATTAGGGCCGGGCGCGAGGAGTCAAAAATCCAGGTCGGCGTAATGCTTGGGCGGTGGCGCGCCCGGAATGTGATCCGAGAGAAGGCTGCGAAAGCTCCGCCGCGACTTGATCCGGGTGTACCAGTCGCGCGCCTCGGGATGGTCGTCCCAGGGCACGTCGCCGATATAATCGACGCAGGACAGATGAGCCGCCGCCGCCATGTCCGCCACGGAGAACTCGGGCCCCGCCAGCCAGTTCCGCCGCTCGGCCAGATAGCCGATATAGTCGAGGTGATAGTGAATGTTGGCGAGGCCGGCGCGGATCGCGTCCGAGCTGGGCTGGCCCAGACCGAGGAAGCGCTTGTCGATCTTTTCACCCACCAGGTTGCTCGTGACCTCGGTGCGGAACTTATGATCAAACCAGGCACAAAGCCGGCGGATTTCCGCCCGCGCCGCGGGGCCGCCCGACAAGAGGGGCGGATCCGGCCTGGTCTCCTCTAGAAATTCGATGATGGCGCCACTATCGGCGATGACGAGTCCGTCGGGCTCGATCAAAACCGGCACATCCCCGGCGGGATTGAGCGCGAGGAAGTCGGTCCGCCGCTCCCAGATCTTTTCGACGCGCATCTCGAAATCGAGGCCCTTTTCGCTGAGCGCGAGACGCACCTTCCGGCTCTCGGGAGACAGCCAAAGGTGGTAGAGTACGCGCGGCGGCTGGGGTTCGGTCGAATCCATCGGCATTCCGCGACAACCGGTCGGAGGGTGGGATTATCTCCGATACGCGCCTATATTGCACCCGGTTTCCCCGCACCCGGAAAGACCGGAGAAAACGCCGGGGCGCCGCGCGGACAGATCATGGAGGTAGCCTTGCTGACCCTGCACCAGTTTCCCTACGCCAACGGCGTGCAGCCCTCGCCGCCCTGCGGAAAGGTCGCCGCCTATCTCGGCTTCGCCGGCATACCCTTCGAGGAAAATCTGAGCTGGGACCTCAAGAAGGCGCCCAAGGGCAAACTGCCCTGGATCGACGATAACGGGACCGTCGTCGCCGATAGCTGGTTTATCCTGCGTCACCTGCAGAACACCTATGGCCACCGGCTCAACGGCGATTTGACGCCCGCCCAGCAGGGGCTGGCCCATTTCATCGAGCGCACGCTTGATGAAAGCCTGTATTTTTCCGCGACCTATTCGCGCTGGATCGACCCCGAGGGTTTCGCGATCGCAGGCCGGCTGATGTTCGGCGCCATGCCGGCCGCGAAGGGCTGGATCCTGCAACGGATGCTCCGTCGCTACGTGCGCAAAATGCTCTACTTTCAAGGTATCGGCCGGCACAACGACGGCGAGATCTACGAACTGGCGGCGGCCGACTTCAAGGCGCTGGCTGATGTCCTCGGCGACAAACCCTTCCTGCTGGGCGACAGCCCGTCGACCGCCGACGCCACGGCCTATGGCCATCTGGCCGCGATCTACAAGGGGCCCGTCTCGACCCGCATGAAGGGGCTGATGACCGGACACGACAATCTGGTTGCATATACCGAGCGCATGCACGAGATGATCCGGCAGGACAGCGGCCCCGCCGGCCAGGCTTAAGCGGGGCGGGCGGCCGCCTCCTCGGTAACGGGATGCTCGAGCTTGTCGAGCATTTCCTTCGGCACGATCTGCCAGAAATGACCCATTTCGAGGCGCCAGTCGGCCAGGATCTGCTCGGCGAATTTCGACTGGGTTTCCTTGATGTGTTCGGCCAGAAGGTCGCGCACGACGCCTTCCCAGTAATCGGTGTGAATGCGCTGATAGATCACCGACTCGTCATTGACATAGACGCCAAGCTGATCGTCCGGATCGTAGACAAACGCGATACCGCCGGTCATGCCGGCTGCGAAGTTGTCGCCGACCGGTCCCAGGATCACGACCGTGCCGCCGGTCATGTATTCGCAGCCGTTCGAACCACAGCCTTCCACCACAGTGCTTGCGCCTGAATTGCGGACAGCAAAGCGTTCCGCTGCCTGACCGGCCGCGAACAGCTTGCCGGAAGTGGCCCCGTACAGCACCGTGTTGCCCACGATCGTGTTCTCGTTGGAGCGCAGCGGACTTGCGGTCATCGGGCGAATCACGATGGTCCCGCCCGAGAGGCCCTTGCCGACATAATCGTTGGCGTCGCCGAAAACCTCGATCTTCAGTCCCTGAACCGCGAAGGCGCCCAGCGACTGCCCGGCCGAGCCGCGCAAACGTACCGTGATGTGGCCGGGCTGCAGGCCCCGCGCGCCATATTCGCGGGCAATCAGGGCGGACAGGCGGGTGCCGACGGCGCGCTGGGTGTTGCGCACCGAATAGGTGAACTGCATTTTCTCGCCCGAACCCAGCGCCGGCAGCGCCTCGTCGATGATCTGCGCATCCAGCGTGTCGGGCACCTCGTTCCGGCCCTCGACGGTGCAATAGCCGGGCGCGTCGCCGGAATCCGCCTTGGTCAGAAGCGAGTTGAGATCGAGATCGTCGAGATGCGAGCTCCCGCGACTGACCTGATGCAGAAGATCGGTCCGCCCGACAACCTCGTTGAGCGAACTGTAGCCGAGCTCAGCCAGGATCTCGCGCGCTTCCTCGGCGATGAACGAGAAAAGGTTGACGACCTTTTCCGGTGTGCCGGTGAACTTCTGGCGCAGCTTTTCATCCTGCGTGCACACGCCGACGGGGCAGGTGTTGCTATGGCACTGGCGCACCATGATGCACCCGACCGAGACGAGCGAAAGCGTGCCCGCGTTGAACTCTTCGGCCCCCAGCATGGCCGCCACAACCACATCGCGGCCCGTCTTGATCCCGCCGTCGACGCGCAGCGTGACCGAATTGCGCAGCTTGTTGAGGGTCAGGACCTGATGGACTTCCGAAAGCCCCATCTCCCAGGGCAGGCCGGCATACTTGATGCTGGATTGCGGGCTGGCGCCGGTGCCGCCGTTATGGCCCGAGATCAGGATGACATCGGCCTTGGCCTTTGCGACGCCGGCCGCGATGGTGCCGATGCCGGAGCGCGAGACCAGCTTCACGCAGACCCGCGCCTTCGGATTGATCTGCTTCAGATCATAGATGAGCTGGGCGAGATCCTCGATCGAGTAGATATCATGATGAGGCGGCGGCGAGATCAGCGTGACGCCCGGGGTTGAATGGCGCAACCAGGCGATCTCGGCCGTGACCTTGAAGCCGGGCAATTGCCCGCCCTCGCCGGGCTTGGCGCCCTGGGCGATCTTGATCTCGATTTCCTTGCAGTTGTTGAGATATTCGGCTGTCACGCCGAACCGGGCCGAGGCGACCTGCTTGATGACCGAGTTGGCGTTATCCCCGTTGGCGCGTGGCTTGGCCCGCTCCGGGTCTTCGCCCCCTTCGCCGCTGCACGAGGAACCGCCGATCCGGTTCATGGCAATGGCAAGCGCCTCGTGCGCTTCACGTGACAGTGCCCCATGGGACATGCTGCCGGTGCCGAAACGCTTGCGCAACTGCGTGATCGATTCCACCTCGTCCACCGAGATGGGGTCTCGATCCGAGCGGAAATCCAGAAGGTCGCGCAAGTGGATCGGCGGCAGACGATAAATCATCTGCGCGTATTTCTTGAAAGTAGCAAAGGAATCGGTCGCCACCGCCGCCTGCAGCGTATGGATTGCATTGCCCGTCAGACCGTGTGCCTCGCCACTGCGCCGGTACTTGTAAAACCCGCCAACGGGCAGCGTGGTCACATTTTCGCGGTACGCCTTCTTGAACTGAGCCACGACATTGCGCTGGATGCCAGGCAGGCCAATGCCTGAAATCCGCGAAATCATGCCGGGGAAAAATTCGCTCACCAGCGCACGAGACAGACCCACGGCCTCGAAATTAAGGCCGCCCCGATAGGAGCTGAGGACCGAGATCCCCATCTTGGACATGATTTTCAGAAGCCCGGCGTCGACGGCTTTCTTGTAATTCGCGAGGCAATCCTCCAGCGACTTGCCGGGGAACAGCCCCCTGGCGTGACGATAGGCGATCGCTTCCTGCGCGAGGTAGGCGTTGACCGTCGTGGCCCCGAGACCGATCAGCACCGCGTAGTAGTGCACGTCCATGCATTCGCCGCAGCGCACGTTGAGCGACGTGAAGGTGCGCAGGCTCTGGCGCACGAGATGGGTGTGCACGGCGCCGGTCGCCAGGATCATCGGGATCGGCGCCCGGTCGGGGCCGCTGCTCTTGTCGCTCAGGATCACATGGACGGCGCCGCCGCGCACCGCATCCTCGGCCTGCCGCTGAATCCGGTCGATTGCCTCCCGAAGGGCGTGATTGCCGCTGTCGGGATCGAAAGTGCAGTCGATCTCGACCACCGCATCGCCCATGTGACGGCGCATGCGCTCGAACTCGCCGTTGGTAAGGACCGGCGACTTGAGCTGCAGCAGCCGGCACTGGGACTCGTCCTCGTCGAGGATATTGCCCAGGTTGCCGAGCCGCGTCGTCAACGTCATGACCCGCCATTCGCGCAGGGAATCGATGGGCGGGTTGGTGACCTGGCTGAAATTCTGCCGGAAGAAATTATGAAGGCCCCGATAATAGCCCGACAGCACCGCCGTCGGCGTGTCGTCCCCCATGGAGCCGGTGGCTTCCTTGCCGTCCTCGGCCATGGGGTGGAGGATCATCTCGATCTCCTCCATGGTCCAGCCAACCTGGATCTGGCGCCGGCGCAATTCGTCCGGATCGAGCTGCGAGCCGCTATCGGCCGCCTGTTCCGGGCCTTCCTGGATGATCTCGTCGATCGGCTTTATGTTCTTGACCCACTCGCCGTACGGCTTGCGGGCGGCGAGGAGGTCCTTGATCTCGCGGTCGTGAAAGAGCCGCCCCTCGCGCAGGTCGACCGCGATCATCTGGCCCGGACCGATGCGGCCCTTCTCGCGCACATGTGCCTCGTTCACCGGCACCATGCCCGTCTCCGACCCGACGAACAGCAGGTCGTCGCCGGTAATCGTGTAACGCATCGGCCGCAGGCCGTTACGATCCATCCCGGCGACGACCCACTTGCCGTCCGTGGCCGCGATCGCGGCCGGACCGTCCCAGGGCTCCATCACCGAGTTGCAATAGCTGTAAAAATCGCGGTGATGCTGGGGTACGGTGCGCGACTTTCCCCAGGCTTCCGGAATGAGCATGCTCTTGACGAGCGGCAGCGGATGGCCACCCTGCGCCATCACCTCGAACGCGGCATCAAGGGCAGCGGAGTCCGAGCTGCCATCCTGGATGATGGGCTTGATGTCCTCGATGTATTCGCCGAAAACCGGCGAGGACAGGCGCGTCTCGTGGCTGCGCATCCAGTTGACATTGCCGCTGAGCGTGTTGATCTCGCCATTATGGGCGAGTTTGCGAAACGGCTGTGCCAGCCACCATTGCGGAAAGGTGTTGGTGGAATAACGCTGGTGGAAGACCGCAAAACTTGAGACGAAGCGTTCGTCCAGAAGATCGGGATAAAAGGCGGTGAGCTGCTCGGCCAGGAACATGCCCTTGTAGATGAGCGACCGGCATGACAGCGAGCAGATGTAAAAACCGGTGATATGCGCCGACAGGACCGCCTTCTCGATGCGCCGGCGGATGATGTAGAGATCGCGCTCGAAGGAATCCTCGTCCGTGCCCTTGGTGTTCTCCACCATGATCTGCTCGATCTCGGGGCGCGTTGCATTCGCCTTTTCACCAATGACGCCGGTATTCACCGGCACCTGCCGCCAGCCGTAGATCCCGTAGCCGAAGCGCAGGATTTCGCTTTCCACGATCGTACGGCAGCGCTCCTGCGCGGCCATATCCACACGCGGCAGGAAGATCTGGCCGACGGCGAAACGCATCTCGCTCGGCTCGTGCCCCGTCGCCGCCACATGCTCGCGGAAAAAATCGTGAGGGATCTCGACATGAATACCCGCGCCGTCGCCGGTTTTCCCATCGGCATCCACGGCCCCCCGGTGCCAGACCGCCTTCAGCGCATTGATCCCGGCCACGACAACCGAGCGGCGCGGCATCCCGTCCAGTGCAGCGACCAGCCCGACGCCACAGGCATCGTGTTCCTGGGAGGGGTGATACGCACCGCTGGCCTGGAGGCGGGCCGAGTTGCGGATCCAGTCCGCGACGAATGTCGCACCAGCATCCTTGGTGACTTCGGTCATGCTTGCACTTCCCTGCGTTCGGGCGTCGTCAGGACGCCGTCGCCATGTCGTCACGCCGGGACTGTCCCGCCCCCGCGTGCGCGCTCAGATATGTGTGAATGTTTCGCGCCGCATCGCGTCCGTCGCGGATGGCCCAGACAACCAGCGAGGCGCCCCGGACGATATCGCCGGCGGCGAACACGCCGTCCACCTCGGTCATCATGGTGCGGTGGTTGATCTTGATGGTGCCCCACCGGCTGACCGCAAGCTCCGGCGCGCCGAACAGGGTGGGCACGTCTTCAGGATCGAAGCCGAGAGCCTTGATGACCATGTCCGCGTCGACCGTGAAGCTCGAACCCTCGATGATCTTGGGCGACTGCCGGCCGGAACTGTCGGGAACGCCAAGATGCACCCGGGCGGCGCGTACGCCGGTCACGACCTCGTCACCGAGGAAAGCCTCGGGCGCCGACAGCCAGAGGAATTCGACACCTTCCTCCTCGGCGTGCTGCACTTCCCGCAGCGAGCCCGGCATGTTGGCGCGGTCCCGGCGGTACAGGCATTGCACCGATTTGGCGCCCTGACGCACCGAGGTGCGGACGCAGTCCATCGCCGTATCCCCGCCCCCGATCACCACCACGCGCTTGCCTGCGGCATCGAGCGCGCCATTGTCGAACTCCGGCACCTTGTCACCCAGCCCCTTGCGGTTGGAGGCGATGAGAAAATCAAGTGCGGGGAAAATGTTGCCAAGCCCGACACCCGGCGCCTTGATGTCGCGGGCCTTGTAGACGCCCGTCGCAATCAAAATCGCATCGTGCCGATCACGCAACTCCTCGAGCGTGGCATTGCGGCCGACCTCGAACTCGCACCTGAACTTGACGCCGGCCTCCGCGAGAAGGTCGACCCGCCGTTCGACAACGTATTTCTCCAGCTTGAAATTCGGGATGCCGTAGATCATCAGGCCGCCCATCCGGTCATAGCGGTCGTAGACCGTGACCTGATAGCCTTGCTTGCGCAATTCTTCCGCCGCCGCGAGCCCGCCCGGGCCGCCGCCGATGATGCCGACGGTCTCTTCACGCTCCTGCGCCGGCTTCACCGGTTTGACCCAGCCCTTTTCCCACGCGGTGTCGGTGATGTATTTCTCGACTGAACCGATCGTCACCGTGCCGTGGGTCGATTGCTCGAGCACGCAACTGCCCTCACAAAGCCGGTCCTGCGGACAGATGCGGCCGCAGATCTCGGGAAAATTGTTGGTCGCCTGGGAAACCTCGTAAGCTTCCTCCAGCCGGCCATTGGCGGTCAGCATCAGCCAGTCGGGAATGTTGTTCGATACCGGGCAATGCACCTGGCAGAACGGGATCCCGCACTGCTCGCAGCGCGAGGACTGGGCCGCCGCCTCGTCGGCGGAGAACTCCTCGTAGATCTCGCCGAAATCGGCGCGCCGTGTCTCGGCCGCCCGCTTGTCCGGCATCCGCGACGGGAGATCGACGAATTTGAGCATCTTTTCGGCCATCGGATCGGGTCCTCCGGTCTGTCGTTCCTGCGCGCCGGCTCACCGGCGCCACAGTCGACGGTATCGGTCTCGGTTGGGTTGCGTTGAGTTTCGCTTCTCGGTCTTGCTTTATCGGTTCCAGCCGCGTTGCCTGTCCCGGCGGCAAGCCCCGCTGCCATCCGCGCCAGGCACGCCGGCCGCCTTGCTTTCCGGGCCCGCTTTCGGGGGCCGGGGCCGCGTTTCGCCCCCATGCTGGATCGGTATCATCATTTGCTGCCGCCCCGCTTGCGCCCCAATCTAGCTTTCCAGGGCGGCGGACGCTATCTAAAACCAGATGATAGGTCAAGGTTTCTGACTTATTTCAGAGTCTTCACAGCAATTCGGTATTTCAGAGGCGGTTTCATGCCGTTTTTTAGAAGATACCCCATCTTGATAGTCCTGTTTCGAGACTATCAAGATGGCCGGTCGCATGGGAACATCGAACCGTCCGGACTATGGCCGGCGCGGCGGGGGTGCTAAAAGGCGACCGCGCCGGTTGCGGGAGACGGGAAACCGGGGCTGCGGAAAAGGGGGGACATGTCGGATCTTCAACTCGCCGTGCTGGCGCTGGTCCAGGGGATAACGGAATTCCTGCCGATCAGCTCCTCGGGGCATCTCGTGCTGGTGCCGGTCTTCATGCGCTGGCCCGATCAGGGGCTGACCATCGATGTTGCGGTTCATGTCGGGACCCTCGCGGCGGTGGTGCTCTATTTCCGGCGGGATGTGGCCCGGCTTTTCCTTGGCGCCTGGACGGCCGTGCGCGGCCGGCGGGGGCCGGAGGCCCGTCTTCTCGGGTTCTGGCTTCTGGCCAGCCTGCCGGTGATGGTGGCGGGCTTCTTCCTCGCCAAATATGCCGGCGAGATTCTCCGCAGCGCCGCCCTGATTGGCTGGACCACCCTGATCTTCGGACTGGTCCTATACCTGGCCGACCGGTTCACGCTGCGTATCCGGCGCCTCGAACACCTGACGATGGCTCATGCCCTGGTGATCGGCCTGCTGCAATGCCTGGCCCTGGTGCCGGGGACCAGTCGGGCGGGCATCACCATCACGGCGGCCCGGCTTCTGGGTTACGAGCGCACCGAGGCGGCACGATTTTCGATGCTGCTTTCCATACCGGCCATTCTGGGGGCGGGCGTTCTCCTGGGCGAGAGGATCGTCGCCTCGGGCGACGTTGCCCTCGGGCTGGACGCTCTCGTGGCGGCCGCGCTCGCGGGCGTGGCGGCGCTGGTCGCGATATCGCTGATGATGGCCTGGCTGCGCCGGGCGAGTTACACGCCCTTTGTCCTCTATCGTATCGCCCTGGGCGGGGTCATCCTGTGGTTTGTATACGGTGGCGCCCTCTAGGTGACCGGCGCGCGGGTCAGTCGGCCGCCCGGCCGAGACGCTCCGCATTGCCCCCGCCCCGCCGGTAGCGCGCGAGATAGGCCGGCACAAACCCCTCGATGGCATTCGCGGTCAGTCCAAGCTCTTTCAGGCCCGGGCTGCCGGGGCTGGCCACATTGTCCGATTTGAGCAACTCCACCTGATCGCGGGTTAGCGGCGGCACGGGCAGGAATTCAGCGAAAAACGCCATGATGCGGGCGAGACGGTACGGAACCGGCACGAGAAACCGGCGCCGGCGCGTCCATCTCAGAACGAGCCGCATGAGCTCGGTGAAGGTGTAGGTGTTGGGGCCGCCGAGTTCATAAATACGTCCCCGGGCCGCCGGGTCCGCGAGCGCCGCCGACACCGCATCGGCCACATCGCCCACATAGACAGGCTGAAATTTGGTGTGGCCGCCACCGATCAGGGGCAGGGCCGGAAGGAACTGCGCCATCAGCGCGAAGCGATTAAAGAAATCGTCTTCCGGCCCGACCAGGATGCTGGGTCGCAGGATGGTGGCTTCGGGAAAAGCTTCCCGGATCGCTCGCTCGCCGCCCGCCTTGCTGCGGGCATACGCGGCGGGCGAGCGCAAATCCGCGCCGATGGCGGAGACGTGCACGAGCCGCCGGACATTGGCCCGGGCCGCCGCCTCGGCGACATGGGCCGCTCCGTCACGCTGGACGGCATCAAACCCGTACCTGCCCGTCTCATAGAGAATTCCCACCAGGTTCACGACCTCGTCCGCGCCGGCCAGGGCGGCGGCGACCGATCCCGGATGGAGCAGATCGGTCCGGCGCAACACCACCTGACCGACATTGCCGGCGGTTTTCAGATAGAGCCCTTCCTCGGGATGGCGCACGGCCACGGTCACCACCTTCCCCTCGGCCGCGAGCTGGCGGACGACGTAGCGCCCGAGAAAGCCCGTACCGCCGAAAACCGTGACCTTTGTGGCTGACCCGACCATACCCTGCACCCTATCAGAAAAAGCCCCGGCCAGGCTGCCGGGCCGTGGTTGGCATCCGGGAAACCGGGTCCCGTGACGGTTCAGGGTTATATAAGGGTTCCGGCGCGAGGTGAGAACCGTCGATTGACAGGCCAGCCGCGGCGGCCTACCACCCGCCGGACCCGGGCGGCGCGGCAAGTCTGTCGTCTGCCCGGATTTAGCCATATCATCGGGCTAGTTCATACCCGACGGTCAGGAAAGCGCGGTCAGGACAGCGCGCGTAGGAAAGCCATGTCGAAGCCAAGCGGACAATACACCCTGCATCGGGGCGACCTGCCGGCCGGGCTGGTTTTCGGTGCCAGCGTCGCGGTCGATACCGAGACCCTCGGGCTCAACCTGGCGCGGGACAAGCTGTGCCTGGTTCAGCTTTCCTCGGGCGACGGCACAGCCCACCTCGTCCAGCTCGACCGCGCCACCTATGACGCGCCGCGCCTCCGGGCCCTGATGGCCGACCCCGATGTGACCAAGATATTCCATTTCGCCCGGTTCGACATGGCCGCCTTCGCCCATTATCTCGACGTGATGCCCGCGCCCGTCTTTTGCACCAAGATCGCCTCGCGCCTCGTCCGCACCTATACGGACCGTCACGGGCTGAAGGATCTTTGCCGCGAGATCCTTGGCCAGGAGATTTCCAAGCAGCAGCAATCCTCCGATTGGGGAGCCGACCAGCTTACGGATGAACAGATGCGCTATGCGGCGAGCGATGTGCTCTTTCTTCACAAACTGAAGAGCTGGCTGGAGGACCGTCTCGCGCGCGAGGGGCGGAGCGAGCTGGCGGCGGCGTGTTTCGATTTCCTGCCGGCGCGGGTCCGGCTTGACCTGACGGGCTGGCCGGAAGAGGACATTTTCGCCCATTGATCCGGGCAGAACCGGGCGACGGGCCGATTGACGCCGAGGGATGAGGGGGGCAGATTGAGCGCGGGCCCGCCACGTGACCGAGCGGCCCGCCACACGAAAGGTGGCAGCGACCTTATGAGGGGCAGAAGCACAACCAACCCATCGGCCGGGGCGCAGTCTGCGGCACCGGCATCGCCGGATGCGGACATCGCGGCCGGCGCCCGCGTGCTCATGCTCGAAGCCTCGGCCCTCACCCGCCTTGCCGAAACGCTGGGCGACAGCTTTGTCGCGGCGCTCGACCGGCTTGGCGCCGTCAAGGGGCGCGTGGTCATCACCGGAATCGGAAAGAGCGGTCATGTCGGGCGCAAGATCGCGGCCACCCTGGCATCCACCGGCACGCCGGCAATGTTCGTTCACACCGCCGAGGCCAATCACGGTGATCTGGGCATGATCACGGCCGGGGACGCGGTTCTCGTTCTGTCGAACAGTGGCGAGACGGAGGAGTTGCAACCCCTGATGGCCTTCACGCGCCGCTTCAAGATTCCGCTGATCGCCATCACAAGCCGCCCCGACAGCTCGCTGGCCCGCTATGCCGACACGGTCCTGGCCCTGCCCGACGCGGCGGAGGCCTGCCCCATGGGGCTGGCTCCAACCACATCGACGACCCTGATGCTCGCGCTGGGCGACGCGATCGCCATCAGCCTGCTGGAACGCAAACTGGCGCGCAACGAATTCTCGCCAAACAAATTCCGCATTTTTCACCCCGGTGGCAAGCTGGGCCGCAGCCTCCTGCCGGTGTGCGATCTGATGCACGGCGCGGACGAATTGCCCCTCGTCACCGACGAGCAGGCCATGTCCGACACACTTCTCGTGATGACGCAAAAGAGGTTCGGATGTGCCGGCGTGGTGGACGGCGCCGGCCGGCTTATCGGCATCATCACCGACGGTGACCTCCGGCGCCACATGGACAACCGCCTGCTGGATCTCGGCGTGCGCGAAGTCATGACCCCCTCTCCCAAGACCATCGCCCCGGATGCGCTCGCGGCTGAAGCACTCGGCCTGATGAATGAAAGCGCCATCACCAGCCTGTTTGTGGTCGAGAGTGAAAAACCCGTGGGCATCCTGCACATCCATGACTGCCTCAGGGCCGGCGTCGCCTGATATGTCCAAGACGACTGAACGCGAGAGGTCCGGCGAAGGCAGGCCACCCTCGCGGCGCCCGGGCGCACGGGGACTTCTCGTCTACAGCCGGTTCGTCGGCGCCATGCGGTGGCTGTTACCGGTCGTCGCCCTCGGCCTCATTCTCCTTGTCGCACTCTGGCCGCAACTGAAGATGGACGAGGACGAGTTCCGGATCGGGTTTGCCGCGCTCGACATGATGGATGTCACCCGCGACGAAATGTTAAACCCGCGCTACACGGGCGTGGACGAGGAGGACCAGCCTTTTTCCGTCACAGCCAGCAAAGCCATTCGGGCGCAGAACGACGCGAGCCTGATCGAACTGGACAAACCGCAGGCGGACATGACGCTGGACAATCAGGCCTGGGTCTCGGTCACGGCGCGGGAAGGCATCTACAATCAGGACAGCCAGGTTCTGGACCTGTCTGGAGAAGTCGCGATCTTTCATGACGGCGGCTACCAGTTCCACACGGAAAGCGCGCGTCTCGACCTGAACCGGAAGACCGCCAGAGGCGAGGACCCGGTCACCGGACACGGCCCGCTGGGTCAGATCGTCTCGGACGGGTTTTTTATCGACCACAACAAGAGTCGGGTCCATTTTACCGGGCAGGCGAAGCTGATCGGCCGCTTTGGCCAGTCCCGCAGCAACAAGAGTTGACGTCAGGATGACCGACATGCGACCGCGAAACCGCCGCTTGCTGCCGGCCCTGTTCCTGGGCCTGGGGCTGGCCCTGGCCTGGACACCCGGCGCGACTCCCACGCGGCCCGCCCTGGCCCAGGGTGTCGGGCTGGAGGCGCTCGGCAGCGCGGACGCGCCCATCGAGATCAACGCGGAAAACGGCATCGAATGGCACCGCGACCAGAAGGCCTATTTCGCCCGCGGCAATGCATCGGCGAAACGGGGCGAGGTCACGGTGTTTGGCGATACGCTGACGGCGCATTATCGCGAGCTCGCTTCGGGCGATACGGAAATCTGGCGCCTCGAGGCGGACGGCAATGTGCGAATCACTTCCCCCGACGAGACCGCCTATGGCGACCACGCGATCTATGACGTCGACACCAGCGTCCTTGTGCTGACGGGCGACGGGCTGAAGCTGGTTTCCGCCGATTCCGTCGTCACGGCGGAAGATTCGCTGGAATACTGGCAGGCCCGCCAGATGGCGGTCGCGCGGGGCGACGGGACGGCGGTTCGCGACGGCCGGACCCTGTCGGCGGAAGTGCTGGTTTCATTCTTCCGAAAGACCGAGGCGGGCGAGACGGTACTCGAGCGGATCGAAGCCTTTGACAATGTGGTCGTCAACACGGACCAGGACCGGGCCGCCGGCAACCGGGGTGTTTATGACACTGCCTCGGGCGTGGCCCATCTTTATGGCGATGTGGTTCTCACCCGAGGCAAGAGCCGGCTAAGCGGCGAATACGGGACAATCGACCTCGATAGCGGCGTGAGTCGCCTGCTGCCCGCCCCGGATCAGGCCGGCGGGAACCGGGTCACGGGGGTCATCGTCCCCCCGCCCCGCAAGGCGCCGGACGCCGCGCCCGCGGCCGAAGCCGCTGAATAGGGCCACGACTCGGCGAGACCAAGCTTGATCCCGGGCGCAAAGCCTTGCAAAGATGCTGTTAACCGCTTCTCTGCAAACTTGGTGCCAACCTGCGCTATACCCCTTTTTAGGGACAAGGACGCCGATCGCATGACATCTGGACCGCCATGCCGGATTTAGCCGCAACGCCGCCCGCAGCAGCCTCGGGCGCGGACCAGGGGCCTCATCTGGTGCGCGAGAACCTCGGACTCGTCGCCCATAACCTGGGCAAGTCTTTCAAGAAACGGCCCGTGGTGCGCGGTGTCAGCTATTCGGTCCAGCGCGGCGAGGCGGTGGGGCTTCTCGGCCCCAACGGCGCGGGCAAGACCACCTCGTTCTACATGATCACCGGCCTGATCTCTCCCGATTACGGGACCGTCACCCTGGACGGCTACGATATCACCCGGCTGCCGATGTACCGCCGCGCCCGGCTGGGCATCGGGTATCTGCCCCAGGAGGCCTCCATCTTCCGTGGCCTGACGGTGGAACAGAACATCCGTGCCGTTCTCGAGCTGACCGAGCCCCTGCCTGAACGCCGCGAGGGGCTGCTCGACCAGTTGCTCGGCGAATTTTCCATCACCCATCTCCGGCGCACGCCGGCGCTGGCCCTGTCGGGCGGTGAGCGGCGGCGCGTGGAGATCGCCCGCGCCCTCGCCGCGCAGCCGCGTTTCATCCTTCTCGATGAGCCGCTGGCCGGCATCGACCCTATTGCCGTCGCCGAAATCCGGGATCTGGTCTCGCATCTCAAGGACCGGGGCATCGGCGTGCTGATCACGGATCACAATGTGCGCGAAACACTCGACATCGTCGATCGGGCCTACATCATGTTCGAGGGGGCCGTGCTGATGGAGGGGGAACCGTCCGAGATCGTCGCCCATCAGGACGTGCGCCGCGTCTATCTCGGCGAAAAATTCAGTCTTTGACGGCGGTGTAACGCACATGGCGATCACCACTCGCTTGGACCTGAGGCAAAGCCAGTCGCTGGTGATGACGCCGCAACTGCAGCAGGCGATCAAGCTGCTGCAGCTTTCAAACATCGAGCTGGCCGCGTATGTCGAGCAGCAGCTCGAGGAAAACCCTCTGCTGGAACGCCAGGGCGATGACGGCGACCGCCAGGACCGAGGCGATGGACCCGAGGCCGGGGCCGTGCGGGAAACGGAGCGGGACGGCCCCGATGAGGGGGTGATGGCTACCACTTCCGATTTCGAAAGCACCGAGACGGCGGGCGATAATCTGTGGAGCGGCGACAACGATGCCGCGAGTTTCCGCGAGGAAGACTCGTTCCTTTCCCTCGCGAACTGGGGCCCGGCCGGGGCCGCCGGTCCCGGCGGCGGGCGAATGGATTTCTCCGCGCCGACGGGTGGCCTCGAGGACAATCTCACTGAAGGCCTTTCGCTTCGCGACCACCTGATGGCCCAGGTAAATATGGACCTCACCGATCCGGTCGATCGCCTGATCGCGGCCGATCTGGTCGAGCGGCTGGACGAGGCCGGCTATCTGACGGGAGAGCTTGAGGCGACCGCGGAGCGCCTGGGCTGCCCCGTCGCGCGGGTCGCGGAAACCCTGGAGAGGCTGCAGCGCTTCGACCCGCCCGGCATTTTCGCGCGCAACCTCGCCGAATGCCTGGCGATCCAGCTCAAGGACCGGGACAGGTTCGATCCGGCAATGGCCGCCCTGGTCGCGCATCTCGACCTCCTGGGCAAGCGGGACAAAAAAGCACTCATGAAATGCTGCGGCGTGGATGCGGAGGATTTCGCCGACATGGTCGCCGAAATCCGGGCACTCAACCCCAAGCCGGCGCTCGCTTTCGACACGATCAGCGCCGAGCCGGTCACGCCGGATATCCTGATGCGTCCGCGCCAGGATGGTGGCTGGCACATCGAACTCAATACGGACACGCTGCCGCGCGTTCTCGTCAACAATCGCTATTATTCCCAGATAAGCAACAGCACGAGCGACAGGAAAGCCAAGCAATACATTACCGAACAGCTTCATTCGGCAAATTGGCTCGTCAAGGCGCTGCACCAACGGGCCAAGACGGTCTTGCGCGTGGCCGAGGAAATCGTGCGCCAGCAGGAAAAGTTTTTCACAAATGGCGTCGGTGGCCTCAAGCCGCTCGTGCTGCGGGACATCGCGGAAGCGATCGAAATGCACGAAAGCACAGTCAGCCGCGTTACCACGAACAAGTATATCGAAACACCGCGCGGCATTTACGAGCTTAAATATTTCTTTACCACGGCAATTCCGGGCGCGGCGGGCGAGAGCGCCCATTCGGCTGAAGCAATCCGCCACCGGATCAAGATGCTGATCGATAAAGAGACCGCCGAGACCGTCCTGTCCGACGATCGCATCGTGGCGATCCTCAGGGGGGAAGGGGTCGAGATCGCCCGGCGGACGGTGGCCAAATATCGCGAGGCCCTGCGGATTCCCTCGTCGGTGGCCCGGCGGCGCGAGAAAATGTCTGCATTCTGAATGAGTTAGGCAAAGCCAAGCGAGAGTTGACTCCCCCTCGCCCCGCACCTATGGTCGCGCCGCCCTGGCCAGGGGCCCCCTGGCGGCACCCGGCCTGTCGAGCCAATCTTCGAGCAAGTCATCCATGCAGGTTTCTGTCAAAGGCAAGCAGCTTGACGTCGGGGACGCTTTGCGCACCCACATCACCGAGGCGGTCGAAGCCGTCACGGCGAAATACTTCGAGAACCCGATGGAATGCACCGTGGTGCTCTCCAAGGAGGCGCACCTCTTCCGATCGGACATTCAAGCGCATATCGGGCGAGGAATCCTGATTCAAGCCCACGGCGAGGCGGCCGATCCCTATGCAGCGTTCGACGCGGGGGCAAGCCGCATCGCGAAGCAGCTCAGGCGGTACAAGCGCCGCCTGCGCGACCATCACAGAAACCACGGCGACGTGGTGGGGCTGCCCGCACAGCAACGCGTGATCGCGCCACACCAGGACGAAGACGAAAACGAAACGGCGGAAGAGGCCGGCAACGACGGACCGGTCATCGTGGCCGACATGGAAACGGCCGTGGAGACGTTGAGCGTGAGCGAAGCCGTGATGCGGATGGAACTCGCAGATCTGCCGGCAATGATGTTCCGCAATAAGCAAACCGGGGGGATCGGTATGGTCTTCCACCGGCCTGACGGCAATATCGGCTGGGTCGAGACGGACCTCGCAAAACTGTCGTAGCGGAAAACCGGAAAGGTTTTATCCTTGGATATGCACGACCTGATTACGCCCGATGGCGTCATCTCGGACCTGAAGGCAGGCAGCAAGAAGCAGGCCCTGCAAGAGCTCGCCCGCAAGGGGGCCGACCTGACGGGGCTCGATGAGCGCGAAATTTTCGAGGTCCTGCTGGAGCGCGAGAGGCTGGGGACAACCGGCATCGGTTCCGGCGTGGCGATCCCGCACGGGAAGCTGAAAGGGCTGGACAGGATCTATGCCATCTTCGCGCGGCTGGAACGGCCGATCGACTTCGATTCGATCGACGATCAGCCGGTCGACGTCATCTTTCTTCTGCTGGCGCCGGAAACCGCGAGCGCCGATCACCTCAAGGCGCTGGCGCGAATCTCCCGCCTGCTGCGCAATCAGGGCATCTGCGACAAGCTGCGCGGATCGAGTGGCGGGGATGCGCTCTATGCCGTGCTGACGAGCGAGGCGACCAGCAACGCCGCCTGACCCGCGCCAGGAACTGGCGCGGGCGGCGAGCCCTCTAGTCTCGTTTTTTCCGGAACCGCTAGTGGACGCTCACGGGATCGAGCCCGTGCTGCTTGACAGCGGCGAATGCGAGGTCGCGGCTTTCAGCCATCCCCACAGCGTTCCCGTCGGCCGTGTGAATGACGAACTGGATCCGGCCATCCACCATCTGCGGCGCCACGTAGGCGAGGCTTTCCATGCCCAGGGCAGCGAAATCCTGGGCCGTCAGACCCTTCAATGCGTCGGTCGTATTCAACATATCGTGCTCCTTTCAGGCCCTGTTACAGCGGCCTCTCTTTGCCGGCCCGCCCACGCGGCGCCGGCCTTCACTTTCGCCTCCCCATTTCGTTCGATTTGACGGCGTACGGTTTTGCTTCCCCCGGCGCTCAGCGCCGGACGCCGCCCTCGTTTGTCACGTTGAGCGCACGGCCCCGGCCGTCACCCGCGGCCGCGCCGGCCCGGATATGGATCGAGCGCGGCGCCTTTTCCACCACCGGCCGCACCAGCGTCACGTTCAAGAGACCGTCGGAGAGATCCGCGCTTTCCACCTCGATCCCGTCGGCCAGCACGAAGGCGCGCTTGAACTGCCGCGCCGCGATGCCGCGATGGATATAGACGCGGTCAGGCTCCTCGGCCTGCTGCCCGGCGATCACAAGCTGGTTGTCAACCACGGTCACCGCCAGGTCGTCCGCCCCGAACCCCGCCACGGCCAGCGTGATCCTGAGATGTTCGGGACCCACCTGTTCGACGTTGTAGGGCGGGTAGCCGTCGCTGGACGCCTTGCTCACCCTGTCCAGGGCGCGTTCGAACTGGTCGAACCCAAGAAGAAAGGGGCTATCGAATAAAGACATCCGCGCCATGCACCCGTTCCTCGATCATTGTCGTCGCTCGGCATTACATTTGGGAAAGAATGGCGCGTTTTCAAGTACCTATAAGGCACTGATTTATAATCTCTATTCCACGTTTCGCGTGAAACCGTGTCCTGAGCCCGGGCTTTCCGGCGGGCGGGATCCGGCAAGCCGCGCCGCCTCATCCAGGAGCCGGCGCACCTCGTCATCCCCGACCTGCGGGAAATTCTCGTAGAACATGCTGATCGCACCGAAACGCGATGGCTGTTCGAGACATTCAATCCGGTCCGCCTCGGATTCGAGTGCCGCTACGGTTTCGGGCGGCGCGACGGGAATGGCGAGGATGATTTCGCGCGGGCCCGCGGCTCGCACGCTTTGCAGCACCGCGCGCGTCGTTGCGCCGGTCGCGATGCCGTCGTCGGCGACGATGACGGTCCGGCCGGCCAGGGGAATACGCACCCGGCCGGCCAGATAGGCCCGGCGGCGACGTTCGATTTCCGCCAGTTTTTGTCGCTTTTCCATTTCGAGCCAAGTCTCGTCGATGTCCAGCAGGCGCGCGACATCCACGTTCACGATCATCTGCGGATTGTCCCCGTCCGCCACCGCCGCCACGGCGAGTTCCGGCTGCGCGGGGGCGCCGATCTTGCGCACCAGGACGAGGTCGAGCGGTGCGGCGAGGGCACGGGCGATCTCAAGGCCGATCGGCACACCGCCGCGCGGCACCGCCAGCACCACCGGCGATTTCGCGGCAAGCGGACGCAGGCGCTCGCCCAGCTCCCGGCCTGCTTCCTCCCGGTCCCTGAACATGTGCTAAACCTCCGTCGCCAGAACGAGATGGGCGCGAGACCCCGCGCCGGCCAGGCTCACGACCTCGTCCAGGGCGCCTGGCTTCGCAAAAAGATGGGGCGCACCGACCACGATCTCGAGCCGGCGGGCGCCATCTTTTTCCCTGCACGGCGGGGTGGGATGGATGCTCAACCCATGACAGCCGGCGGCACGTTCCGGAATGACCCAGATCATTTCGCTCCCCCGCGCCCCATGGCGAAGATGGCCCATGGCGAAGGTGGCCCATGGCGAAGGTGGCCCATGACGAAGACGGCGACGACATCGGCCCGGCCTGCCATCCCGGCCAGAGGGTCGATCAGGCCATCTCCTACGGTCGGGCGCATGGGAACGGATGAAGCGGCCCTGTTCGCGCTGAGCGAAAGCCGGGCCTTCGGCGAGGCGATGGCCGCACATCTCGGCCTCGGCCTCGCACGCCATGAAGAGCGGCACTTCGACGACGGCGAACACAAGATCCGGCCGCTCGAAACGGTCCGTGGCCGGGACGCCTACATCGTGCAGTCGCTCCATGGCGACCCGTGCCTGAGCGGTAATGACAAGCTTTGCCGGCTTTTGTTTTTCGCAGCCACGCTCAGGGATGCCGGCGCCCGACAGGTGACCCTCGTCACCCCCTATCTGTGCTATGCGCGCAAGGACCGCAGGACCAAGAGCCGTGATCCGGTGACGACGCGCTACGTCGCCCAGCTCGCGGAGGCGATGGGGGCGGACGCGATCGTGACGATCGATGTCCACAATCTTGCCGCCTTTCAGAACGCCTTCCGCTGCCCGACCGTGCATCTCGAGGCGGCCGGTCTGTTCGCGCGCCATTTCGCGGCACGCGAGTCAGATGCGCCCCTTGTCGTGGCCTCCCCCGATATCGGCGGCATCAAGCGCGCCGAATCCTTCCGCCTTGTTCTGGAGGCGGCAAGCGGGCAGCCCTGCGGCAGTGCCTTCATGGAAAAACGCCGCAGCGCGGGCGTGGTCAGCGGCGAGCGGCTCACCGGCGACGTCCGGAATGGGACGGTCATCATTCTCGACGATCTCATCAGCACCGGCGGCACGATGCTGCGCGCGGCCCGTGCCTGCCGCGACGGCGGCGCACGGCGCGTTTTCGCGGTCGCCACGCACGGGCTCTTCATGCCAGGCGCGACCGAGGTGGTCGCGGACCCGGCCTTTGACGGTTTTGTGATTACCGATACCGTTCCCCCCTTCCGGCTCGATCCAGCGCTCGGGCAGCGCAAGGTGACGGTCCTGACCGCCGCGCCGCTTTTTGCCGAGGCCATCGGGCGGATGCACGCCGGCGGGTCGGTGACCGCGTTGTTCGAACCCTGAGCGCAGCCGTTCGCCCGCAGGGGGTGAGCCGGGCGGTCAGGCCGCACCCTGGGCGAGCGCCATATCACGCCCGGCCAAAGTCAGGTAACGCCCGGCCAGACAGGACCATTTTGCGGGGTCGGGACCCGAGGCGTCATCGAGATGCCAGACCGAGATCTTGGCCCGGATGCCGGCCCGCACACTCTTGTGAAAATGGATCAGCGCGGGCGGGGGCCGGTCGCCGGTCTCGGCGCCGTAAGTCTCGAAAAGCCAGGGGCCGATTTCGGCCGCGCCCAGAAACGCGCATTCCATCGCCAGATAGGCAAGCTCGTCGGCCGGATCGATGATGCGGAACGCGCGATTGAATTCGAGACAATCGGTCACGAGCGGCCGGCGGCCGAGATAGACGTGCTCGGGACGCAGGTCGCCATGGCCCTCGACGATGCGCCCGGCCGCGACGCGGATGCGAAAGAGCTCCGCCGCGCCAGCGAGAAACGCCTGCTGCGCCGCCAGAACCGGCCTCGCCAGCTCGGCGCTTACGCCGTAGCGCCGGTCCGAGAGGACAGCCAGGTTCTCCTCGATCGTGTCATGAATCCGGCCCACATACACCTCGGCCGCGATCGGCTCGACCGGCGCCTTTTGATAGAACCCGGCAAGGAGACGGGCCAGGGCGACGATGTCGGGCCTGCGCACCTGCCCCGCACCGATCCGGCTTTTCAGCGTTCCCGCCTCAGGCAGCCGGCGCATCCGCACGAGCCAGTCCACGGCCACCCCCGGGCCGTCGAGCGCCAGCCCGCGGGGGCCCTCATCCGTCAGGGCAGCCACGCCCAGATAAACATCGGGCGCGAGCCGGCGATTGAGACGGACCTCCTCCTCGCAAAAGAACCGCCGTGCGGCGCTGGTCCCGAAATCCAGAAACGACCATGTGACCGGCTTCTTGAGCTTGTAGGCGTAATCGTCGGTAAGAAAGACCCAGGACATATGGGTTTCGACCACGTCGATCCGGCGGGGGTGGTCGGGATAGGCGCCGGGATCGCGCAGGAAGGCCACCTTTCGCGCCACCGGCACGGTTTCGCGGGCGGGATCACGCGCCGGCCCCGTCGGCTCAGGCATGCACCTGGATTTCGTTCAGCACCTTATCAACGCCAAAGACATACCAGGCATCGAATCCCGCCATATCGCGCTCCGAATCGGTCGGCACCAGCCCGGTCAGCCGCGCGACCCCGTGACGCGCGGCAATCCGGATCTGGGAAGCATCGACGAACGGGTCCTTCTCGAGAACGATGCGGACGGCCTCGACAATCGCATGATCCGAATCGGTCTCCTCCGGCTCGACGGCGATGCCGTTGATCACATCCCGGCTGCCCGGCACCCACCAGGCCAGCACCCCCGCGAGGCGCTTGCGGACGAGGCCGGGCAGGGCGCCGTTCAGCGTAACGACGCCGTCGGCAACGGCGATCTCGAGGTGGCCCCGGGGCGCAACGGGCGCGCGGGCCATCTCCCTCTCGCCGTTGCCAAGGATGCCTATGGCGCACTCGCCGAAGGCAGACTCCTGCAAAAAGGCGTCGCAGACATGCCGGGCGATTTCCCGGTCCCCCATCGGGGCCGCCGGGCGCACGTGGAGGCGGTCGAGGATGCCCTCGACCCCGGCCGTGCCAGCCGCCGCTTCGAGGGCCAGCTTCTTGACACTGATGTCGGCCACCTCGCCGGTCATGGTGAGGGTGCCGCCATCGAGCGCGAGCCGGATCGACGAGGCCCTGGCGCCGATCGCCGCTTCGCTCGCAAGCGCGTGGCGCACCCGATCGAGAATTTCCTGCCGTTCCACCACGCCTGGCCTTTCCGCGCACCCTGTTTTCAAGGATGAGCCGGCCGAGCCGATGTCGCGCTGATCTGCGTCAAAGGACGGGCGTCAGGCGTCAAATGCGGTTTGTCGAAGAATATTGAGGAGGAGGATGGAGGAGGATGGTGGTGGAGGAGGGGGATGGTGGAGCCAAGGGGATTCGAACCCCTGACCTCTACACTGCCAGTGTAGCGCTCTCCCAACTGAGCTATGGCCCCGTCCGCAATATCCGCCCCGACTTTAGCGGTTTTTTCCCCGGGCGGCTATTTTTCGTGATCGTGGACGCTGGGCTTGACCCCGACGCCGACATCGTCATCTTCGCCGAAGTCTGAGGTGTCTTCCATAACCGACTCTTCCTCGTCATCGTCCTGATCGTCGATATCGGCCTCCTCGAGATCGATATCGATACCGTCGTCACTATCGTCACTGTCCGCTTCCGGACGAGCCTTCTTGGGCTCCGCCTTTTCCACCGGCTTCGGCTTCTTCGGTTTGACGGCCTTGAACTTGAACTCCGCGCCGCATTTGGGACAGAGCGGCGGAACTTTGTTCAGGTCATAAAACGGAGCGCCGCAGGCCTGGCAACCGCGCTTCGTGCCTAGCTTGTCCTTGCCCAAAAGGTCCTCTCCAACTGTTTCCGGACAGAAGATTCCGGGCCAATCGAGTCCGGTAAGCCAATTGCCATGATCCGCCGCAAGTGTCAAAAGTAAAATCCGGGGCGCCGGCAAGCCGTCTGTTGGGCCATCTTGCCTGAACGTGAAAGGAGCGTTTCCCTGACTGCTCAGCCACTCACCGCCGCGCCGTCGGGCCCGCTTTCGGGCGATGCCGCCGTGCCGGGCGACAAGTCCATTTCGCACCGGGCGCTCATCATGGGCGCCCTCGCCATTGGCGACAGCGAGATCACGGGCCTGCTCGAGGGTGATGACGTGCGCCGGACCGCGCGCGCACTGGAAGCCTTCGGCGCGCGCATCGCGCGCGACCCGGATGGCGCCACGTGGCGGATCCGCGGTGTCGGCATAGGCGGGCTTCGCGAGCCGGCGGATGTACTCGATCTCGGTAATTCCGGTACCGGCGCGCGCCTGCTGATGGGTCTCGTCGCGAGCCATCCGATACAGGCGGTCTTTACTGGTGACCAGTCGTTGCGCCAGCGCCCGATGGGGCGCGTGACCGCACCGCTCGAGAAAATCGGCGCCGTTGCGATGACGCGCCAGGACGGGCGCATGCCGGTCACGATTCGGGGCACATCCAGCCCCGTGCCGATTGCCTACGCGAGCCCCGTCGCGTCTGCGCAGGTCAAATCGGCGGTGCTCCTGGCCGGTCTCAACATCCGCGGCCGCACCACGGTGATAGAGTCGATACCGACACGCGATCATACCGAACTGATGTTCCGTCATTTCGGCGTCGAGGTGACGACCGAGCCGGCGCCCGAAGCCGGCGACGCAGCGCTCGCGGTCACCGTAACGGGGCAGCCCGAGATCACCGGTCGGACGGTGACGGTGCCGGCCGATCCCAGCTCGGCCGCTTTCCCGATCGTTGCCGGGCTGGTGGTGCCGGGATCGTCGGTCCGGCTCGCCAATATCGGCCTCAACCCGCTGCGCACCGGCTTTCTGGATACGCTCGAGGAGATGGGCGCCCATATCGTCGTCGAGAACGACCGGCGGGCGGCGGGCGAGCCTGTGGGCGATTTGCACGTCAGCTTCGGGGAACTGCGCGGTGTCGATGTGCCGGCGAGCCAGGCCGCGCGCATGATCGACGAGTATCCCGTCCTCGCCGTCGCCGCCGCCTATGCGCGGGGGACGACGCGCTTCAACGGGATCGGCGAATTGCGGGTCAAGGAAAGCGACCGGATCGCCGCCATGATGAAGGGGCTGGTCGCCGCCGGTGTCCGGGCCGAGGCGGGCGAGGATTGGATGGAGATTCACGGCACCGGCCAGCCGCCGCGTGGCATTGCGGAAGGCGCTCCGCCCATCGAGACCCGCCACGACCACCGGATCGCGATGGCCTTCCTCACGCTGGGGCTGGGCGCCGAAAACGCCGTCACCGTCGATGACGGGGCAATGATCGAAACCAGTTTTCCCGGTTTCCAGGCGGTCATGCGCGGGCTGGGGGCGAAGATCACCGACGGCCGGAAGGAACCCTAGGCCATGGGGACAACAGACGGCCAGGAGCCGCCCCTGGTGATCGCCATCGACGGCCCCTCGGCCGCGGGCAAGGGCACGGTGGCGCGAAAGCTCGCGGCTCATTACCGGCTCGCCTATCTCGACACGGGCAGCCTGTACCGCGCCACGGCCCTCAGGCTGCGCCGCGCGGGGCACCCGGCCGGGTCCGACCCCGCCCCGGCCGAGGCGGCCCTGGCGGCCAGGTGCGTCGAGCCGGCTGATCTGGTGGATCCGGAACTCCGCCACGAGGATACGGGCCGGCTGGCCTCGCGGGTGGCCGCGATCCCCGAGGTGCGCGCGGCGTTGCGCGATTATCAGCGGGATTTCGCCCGAAACCCGCCGAAATCAGCCCTTTTGCCGGCGGAAGCGGGAAACGGCCCGTCCGGCCGGCCCCGGGGCGCGGTGCTGGACGGGCGCGATATCGGCACCGTGGTCTGGCCCGAGGCGTCCATCAAACTGTTCGTGACGGCGCGCCCGGAAGTTCGGGCGGACCGGCGGCTCAAGGAGTTGCAGGACCGCGGGGTCGCCGCTATAAAGGCCCGCGTTCTGGCGGACCTCGTGGACCGCGACAGTCGGGATAGCGAGCGGGCCGTATCGCCCCTCAAGCCCGCGGAAGACGCGTTCGTTCTCGACACCAGCGAGATGGACGCAAACCAAGTCTTCGACATGGCTGTGCAGCATATCTCCGCCACGCTGGACCAGGACATCTGATCCCCTCTTTGCTCCGGATCACACCTGCCGCCCGACAGGCGCGCCGGTCGCCCGACTGGCGAGAGGGAGACAACCGCAACCCAAGACCCCCGGAGACAACCGGGTGGCCCGAATAGAAACGAACAAAGGAAATTTTATGTCTGACAGTTCCACCATTCCCGCCGAGGCGCCCAAGCCTTCGGAAAGTTTTGAAGACCTTCTCAACGAATCGCTCGATGACAGCGGCAGCTTCGAGGGCCAGGTCGTCGCCGGCCGGATCATTTCGGTCGAGAACGACGCCGTTCTCGTCGATGTCGGCCTCAAGTCGGAAGGCCGCGTGCCGCTCCGCGAGTTCGGACCGCCCGCGATCCGCCCCGAACTGAAACCGGGCGACGAAGTCGAAGTCTTTATCGAGCGTATGGAAGACCGCAACGGTGAAGCCGTGCTCAGCCGCGAACGCGCGCGTCGCGAAGAGGCCTGGACCGTGCTGGAAAAAGCCTTCGCCGACAGTGAACGCGTCACCGGCACGATTTTCGGCCGCGTCAAGGGCGGGTTCACCGTGGACCTGTCAGGGGCCGTGGCCTTCCTGCCTGGCAGCCAGGTGGATATCAGGCCGATCCGCGACATCACACCCCTGCTGGGTCAGCCTCAGCCGTTCCAGATTCTCAAGATGGATCGCCAGCGCGGCAATATCGTCGTCTCCCGCCGCGTGGTTCTGGAAGAATCGCGCGCGGAGGAGCGCTCCAAGCTGGTCGCAGATCTGCGCGAGGGCGACGTGCTCAAGGGCGTGGTCAAGAATATCACCGATTATGGCGCCTTCATCGATCTGGGCGGCGTCGACGGACTGTTGCACGTGACCGACATCGCCTGGAAACGGGTCAATCATCCGACCGAAGTCCTCAATGTCGGCGAGACGGTGGAAGTAAAGGTCATTCGCTTCAACCCCGAGACCGAGCGGATCAGCCTTGGCATGAAGCAGCTTCAGCCCGACCCCTGGGACGGCGTGGCCGCGAAATATGTCATTGGCGGACGCTACACCGGCCGGGTGACGAACATCACGGACTACGGCGCGTTCGTCGAGCTGGAGCCCGGCGTCGAGGGCCTTGTCCATGTTTCCGAGATGAGCTGGACGAAGAAAAACATTCATCCGGGCAAGATCGTGTCGACCAGCCAGGAAGTCGAAGTGATGGTGCTGGACATCGATCCGGAGAAGCGGCGCATCAGCCTCGGCCTCAAGCAGACCCAGGAAAACCCCTGGACCGATTTCGAGAAGAAGTACCAGGTCGATTCGATCATCGAGGGCGAAATCAAGAACATCACCGAATTCGGTCTCTTCGTCGGCCTGACTGACGATATCGACGGGATGGTTCACCTTTCCGATCTGGACTGGCACGAGCCGGGCGAGGAAGCCCTCAAGAGGTACAACAAGGGCGACGTCATCAAAGCCAAGGTACTTGACGTGGACGTCGACAAAGAACGTGTCAGCCTGGGCGTCAAGCAGCTTGAGGACGACCCGATGGAAGGGGCTTTCGAGGGCATCCGGCGAGGCAATGTGGTGACCTGCACGGTATCGGCCATCACCGAGGGCGGAATCGAGGTCATGGTGAATGACAAGGTGCCGGGCTTCATCCGCCGGACCGACCTGTCCAAGGAGCGGAGCGAGCAGCGCCCTGACCGGTTTGCCGTGGGCGAAAAAGTGGATGCCCGCATCACGTCGATCGACCGCAAGGACCGCCGGCTCAGCCTGTCCATCAAGGCGCAGGAAGCGGCTGAGGAAAAAGAAGCCATGCAGCAATATGGCTCGTCCGACAGCGGGGCCAGCCTGGGTGACATCCTGGGGCCGGCAATTTCCAAGGCGACCGAGAACGCCACGGAAGACTCGCGCTCGGACGAGAATTCCGAGGCCGACGCGGAAGAGGATACGGACGGGGGCGACAAGGCCTAGCCGCGCCCTTCCCGCCCGAAACGGCCGGCCCGAACCGAAAACCCGTTCCGGCCACGCGCCCGGCCGATTTCTGCCGGGCCGATTTCTGAAAGCCGCCCCGGTGTCACGCCGGGGCGGTTTTTTTTGCTGCGACCCGGATCCGGATTCTTGGCGCGATATCAGCGGCTTCGGTCCGCCAGGCCGGCTCCCCGGAAATGTGGCGAAAACTACCGGATTTCAGCCATTTCCCCCCGGCCATGAACCCCCGCCAGCCCAAAAAGTCCAGTTTTCTGAGAGACTTAGACTTGACGGGCTGGGGGGGCTTTGGCACGCTCAGCCCAAGCTCGCAAGACGGCCTCAGGCCCGCCGGCGGGCATAACGCCGGCGGGCACAGATCATCGCGCCAGCCGGCCTCGGGGAAGTAGGAATGACCAAGTCGCAACTGATCGCGCGGTTGGCGGAGATGAATCCGCATCTGTTTCAGAGAGACGTGGAACGCATCGTCAACACGATTTTTGACGAGATTACCGAGGCTCTGGCACGGGGCGACCGGGTTGAGTTGCGCGGTTTCGGAGCGTTCTCGGTAAAAAAGCGCGACGAGCGCGTCGGACGCAACCCTCGCACCGGTCAGACTGTCCATGTGCCGTCCAAATTCACCCCGTTTTTCAAGACCGGAAAGGAGCTGCGCGAACGCCTGAACCATGGCGATTAGTGCAGCCGGTAAGCTAAGGTGAAAGCCGCATCCTGGCTTTTCTTGATCGTCGTCGCGCTGGTCATGGTCTTTGCCGTGACCAATCGCGAGGCCGTGGGCGTCAATCTCTGGCCCCTCCCCTGGGCGCTGGAAGTGCCACTCTTCGTCACCTGGATCGTGGCCTTCGCCGCCGGCTTTCTGGCCGGCGGGCTGGTAATGATAGCGCCGCTCTGGCGCTGGCGGCGGCTGGCGAAGCAGCGCAAGCGCGAACTGGCCCGGCTGGATGCGGCGCGCGCCGAATTTCGCGTCGACAGGCCGGCGGGCGAGCCGGCAACCACCGATGACGACGGCCGCCTGATCTCGATCCCCCATCGTTGAGGATGCGGCCCGATCAGAGCGCGTCGGGTGTGGGGTTTTCAATTTCGAGGCGACGGTCTAAAGGAGACCGCCCGGCTCCGGAACTGCCCCAGAGCCACCCCAGAACCGGCCTGGAACGCCCATGATCAGCCCGTCACCTGTCTTCGTCGCCATCGACACGCCGGACCTCGAGCGGGCGCGGGGCCTGGCGAGAAGCCTGGCAGGGGCTGTTGGCGGGCTGAAACTGGGCAAGGAGTTCTTTACCGCCCACGGGCCGGCGGGCGTCCGGGAACTTCGGGAGACCGGGCTGCCGGTTTTCCTCGACCTCAAGTTTCACGATATCCCCAATACTGTCGCCGGCGCCGTCAGGGCGGCGACGGCACTCGATATCGATATGCTGACCGTGCACGCCAGCGGCGGCCCGGCCATGATCGCAGCCGCCCGGGAAGCTGCCCGCGACGGCGCGGCGGCGGCGGGCTGCCGGCAACCGCTTGTCCTCGCGGTGACGGTTCTCACCTCGCTCGATGAGGCGGATCTCGAGGCCGTCGGCCAGACGGGACCCGTGGCGGACCAGGTCGAAAGACTGGCCGTGTTGGCTGCCGGCGCGGGCGCCGACGGCATCGTCGCCTCGCCGCGCGAGATCAAGCGGCTGCGCGCCCGGATGGGGGCGGGTATCCGGCTGGTCGTGCCTGGCATCCGGCCCGGCTGGGCGGTGGCGGGCGATCAGAAACGGGTGACGACGCCCCGTGAGGCCATGGATATGGGCGCCGATATCCTGGTGATCGGCCGGCCCATCACCGAAGCGGAAGATCCGGCGGCGGCGGCGCGCAAGATCGCAGCCGAAATCTCCGCCGCGCACCCCCCCAGGGGCTGAGACATGCCGCTTGACGTCAAGATCTGTGGCCTGACCAGCGCCGACGCCGTGGATGCGGCCGTTACCGGGGGCGCCGCCTTTACCGGGTTCGTCTTTGTCGAGAAATCACCCCGCTTCGTCACGGCCGAGACGGCCGCGGCGCTGGCTGCCCGCGTCCCCCCGCCCATCGGCCGGATCGGGGTTTTCGTCGATCCCGACGACACGCTGATCGACAGCGTGCTGGCCGCCGTGAAGCTGACGGCCCTTCAGCTTCATGGCCGGGAAACTCCTCAACGCGTGGCTGCCCTGCGTGCGCGCACCGGGCTCGGAATCTGGCGCGCGCTGCCCGTACATGAGGCGGGCGACCTGGCCCGCACAAGGCTCTTCGACCGCGGCGCCGGCGCCGTGGACCGGTTCCTGTTCGACGCCCGCCCGCCCGCAGCGGCGAGCCGAACGGGGGGCCACGGCCGGACTTTCGACTGGCGATTGCTGCGCGACCTGGAAACGACCCGACCCTGGCTTCTGGCGGGTGGTCTTACCGCCCGCAATCTGGCCGAGGCCGTGGCGACGAGCGGCGCGAAAGGGGTAGACGTGTCGTCCGGCGTGGAGGACCGGCCCGGCCACAAGGATCCCGGCCGCGTGGCCGAGTTCCTCGCCGCCGCCGCCGTGATCCGGGCCGGGAAATAGCACCCTCTCGGCCGGCTGGACCCCGGCGCCGGCTTTGATTTTTTTCCCCGCCTGTGGTTCATTCCGGCCTCGATCCTCCGGCACCCCAGGCCGAACCCTGAAAACGGAAACAAGCGTGCCCCGAGAACCCGGCCCGAACCCACGGACCCCACCCAACAGCTTTCGAGGCGGCCCCGACGAGATGGGCCATTTTGGAATTTACGGCGGGCGATATGTGGCCGAAACGCTGATGCCGCTTGTTGGCGAGGTGACGGAGGCCTACGCGGCGGCGCGCCGGGATCCAGCCTTCGCCGACGAGCTTGCCTGGTATCTCAAACATTACGTCGGCCGCCCCAGCCCGCTGTATCTGGCGAAGCGTCTTACCGAGGAACTTGGCGGCGCCAGGATCTATTTCAAGCGCGACGAGTTGAACCACACCGGCGCGCACAAGGTGAACAATACGCTCGGCCAGATCCTGCTGGCACGGCGCATGGGCAAGACCCGCATCATCGCCGAGACCGGCGCAGGCCAGCACGGCGTGGCGACGGCAACGGTCTGCGCCCTCTTCGATCTCCCCTGCGTTGTCTATATGGGTGAGGAGGATATCCGCCGCCAGCGCCCCAACGTGTTTCGCATGGAATTGCTGGGCGCCGAGGTCAGAAGCGTGTCGAGCGGATCGGGCACCCTCAAGGATGCCATGAACGCAGCGCTGCGCGATTGGGTCGCCCATGTGGACGATACCTATTACCTCATCGGAACCGCGGCCGGACCACATCCCTTCCCCGAAATGGTGCGCAATTTCCAGTCTGTGATCGGCGAGGAGGTGCGCGCACAGATGGCCGAGGCGGAAGGCCGCCTGCCGGATTCTCTGGTTGCGTGTATCGGGGGCGGATCGAATGCGATCGGGCTGTTTTATCCGTTTCTGGACGAGCCGGACGTCGCCATGATCGCCGTCGAGGCGGCAGGCGAGGGGCTGGAGACGGCCCGCCACGCCGCCTCGCTCAACCGGGGCAGGCCCGGCGTGCTGCATGGCAACCGCACCTATCTGCTTCAGGATGCCGACGGCCAGATCACGGAGGCGCACTCGATTTCGGCCGGGCTGGATTATCCTGGCATCGGGCCCGAACACGCCTGGCTGCACGATGCGGGCCGGGTGCGCTACGTCGCGGCCACCGACGATGAGGCGCTCGACGCGTTCCAGCGCTGTGCCCGGCTCGAGGGAATTCTTCCAGCGCTCGAGCCCGCCCACGCGCTGGCGCATGTCTTGAAGACGGCGGGCGATCTGCCGAAGGATCACCTGCTGGTCATGAACATGTGCGGCCGGGGCGACAAGGATATTTTCACGGTCGCCGACGCTTTGGGTACGGGGCTGGACCGGACGGCGCAAGAATGACGCCCGAACCGACTCCCGGCAGCGGACGCCTGGCCAGAACATTCGCCCGTCTGAAGCAGGAAGGGCGCGGCGGGCTCGTGACCTTCACCATGGCGGGCGATCCGGATGCGGAAACTTCTCTCGAACTCCTGAACGGATTGCCTGGCGCCGGCGCGGACATCGTCGAACTTGGCATGCCGTTTTCCGATCCCATGGCCGATGGGCCCGTGATCGAGGCCGCCGGGCTGCGCGCCCGCAAGGCCGGCACGACGATGCGCACGACCCTCGAAATCGTGCGCCGGTTTCGCAGCGCAAACACGACAACGCCGCTGGTTCTCATGGGATATTTCAATCCGATCTACGCCTATGGTGTCACGCGCTTCGCCAGGGACGCGGCCGAAGCAGGGGCCGACGGGCTGATCGTCGTCGATCTGCCGCCCGAAGAAGACGCGGAGCTGCGCCATCCCGCGGCCGAATACGGCCTCGCGGTGATCCGGCTGGCATCGCCAACGACGCGGGGCGCGCGCCTGTCGCGGGTCCTAGATGGCGCGGCCGGGTTTCTCTATTACGTCGCGGTCGCCGGGATCACCGGCACACATTCGGCGCCGGCTGAAGATATCGCCCGCGCCCTCGCACCCATTCGCGCGCAGACGGACCTGCCCGTCGTGGTCGGTTTTGGCATCAAGACGCCGGGCCAGGCGCGTGATATTGTCCGCCACGCCGATGCAGCGGTCGTGGGCTCGGCCCTGGTCGGCCGGCTGGCGCAAAACCTGACGCCAGCCGGCGCCGCCGGCGCCGATCTGGTCGCGGATACGCTGGCGTTCGTCGGCGAGCTGGCGGCCGGGATTCGGGACGCCCGGAGCAACTAGGAGGCGAGAGACGATGAACTGGCTCAAGAATTTCGTACGCCCGAAGGTGCGGGCTTTCGTTTCCAAGAAAGAAGTGCCGGACAATCTCTGGCGCAAGTGCCCCGCCTGCGGACAGATGATTTTCCATCGCGAGCTGGAGGAAAACCTCTTTGTCTGTACCCATTGCGATCATCATCTCCGGCTCAAGCCCGAACTGCGCCTGGCCCAGATTTTCGACGACGGGCAATATCGGACTATCGAGTTGCCCGATACGATTCAGGATCCGCTCAAGTTCCGGGACCGCCAGCGCTACCCCGACCGCCTGAAGAAGGCCCAGGCCGCGACGGGAGCCAGGGACGCGCTGGAAGTGGCGCATGGCAAGGTCGGCGGCAATCCGGTGGTCGCGGCAGTGTTCAATTTCGATTTCATGGGCGGCTCCATGGGTCTTGCCGTGGGGGAAGCCCTGATCGCGGCCGCGCGGCTGGCCGTCCTGCAAGAGGCGGCGCTGATCGCCATCCCGTCCTCTGGCGGCGCACGCATGCAGGAAGGCATCCTCTCGCTGATGCAATTGCCGCGCACCGTTATTGCGGTGGAGGAAATCAAGGAAGCCGGCCTGCCTTATATCGTGGTTCTGGCCGATCCTACGACCGGTGGCGTATCGGCCTCGTTTGCGATGCTGGGCGATATCGCGGTCGCGGAACCCGGCGCGGTGATCGGCTTTGCCGGCGCGCGGGTGATCGAGGAAACGATCCGCGAGACCCTGCCGGAAGGGTTTCAGCGTTCCGAATATCTCCTGCAGCATGGCATGGTGGACATGGTGGTCCACCGGCGCGATCTGCGCGACACGCTGGGACGCCTAGTGGATATGCTGCGCAATCCGGCGCCGGGCGGCGAAGTGGTGGCCCTGCGCGGACGGAGCCAGCGGCAGTCGCTGCTTCAGGCCGGACCGGCAACTTCCTGACGCCGACCGCCGGGATGGAAACTTCGCCGTGACCCGGGACGCGCCAGGCGAACTCGCGGACATTCTGGCCCGGCTCGCCCGGCTCCACCCGAAGGTCATCGACCTGTCTCTCGGCCGGATCGAACGGCTCGTGGCCGCGCTCGGCCACCCCGAACAGCATCTGCCGCCCGTGGTTCACGTCGCCGGCACCAATGGCAAGGGATCGGTTCTCGCCTTTCTCCGGGCCATGCTGGAGGCGGCAGGACAGCGCGTCCATGTCTATACATCGCCCCATCTGGTCCGGTTCAACGAAAGGTTCCGGCTGGCCGGCGAGATCGTGGACGATGCAACGCTGATCGATGCCCTGCGACGCACAGAGGCCACGAATGACGGACACCCCATCACATTTTTTGAAATCACCACGGCGGCCGCCTTTCTGATGTTCCGCGAACACGCCGCCGATATCGTCCTGCTGGAGACCGGCCTCGGCGGACGTCTCGATGCCACCAATCTGATCGCCCGGCCGGCCGCGGTTGCGATCACACCCGTCAGCATCGATCACACGCAATTTCTGGGCGACACCCTCGAAGAGATCGCCGGCGAGAAAGCCGGCATTCTGAAGCCGGGCGTGCCGGCCGTCATTGCCCGTCAGGACCCGGTCGCCGCAGCGGTGATCGAGGCACGCGCCCGCGACATCGACGCACCGCTGTTTCGCGCCGACATCGAGTGGCGGGCGACAGCCCCCACAGCCCAGGCGCTGACGTGGCAGTATGAAGATGCTGCCGGCCAGCTCGTGCTGCCGCAACCGCGCCTTCCGGGTGCTCACCAGGCCGAAAACGCTGCCTGCGCAGTCGCGCTCGCGCGCCGCCTGCCTGCACCCGGCCTGCCGGCCGGCGCGATCGCGGACGGCCTGCGCCGGGCCGACTGGCCGGCCCGCCTGCAGCGGCTGACGCGCGGCCCGCTCGCCGGACTCATGACGGAAACGGGCGGCGAATTATGGCTCGATGGCGGACACAATCCGGCCGCCGGCCGGGTCCTCGCCGACAGCTTCCGCGCCATGGCGCCGGCCCCTCTCTATCTGGTCTTCGCCATGTTGTCGGTGAAGGATCCGGTCGGGTTTCTAACCCCCTTTGCCGGGCTTGCCGAGGGCGTCATCCAGATCCCCCTTCCGCCCGATCACGAGCAGGTACCGGACGCGCGGACGCGGGCGGTCTGCCACGACCTCGGCCTCAGGTTCGAGACCGCGCCGGATTCACGGGCGGCGGTCAGGGCGGTAACCGGGCGTGCGCGAGCGCCGCGCGTCCTGATCACCGGCTCGCTCTATCTGGCGGGGGATGTCTTGCGGGACAACAGCTAGGGCCCCGACAGCAAACGGCCCCGGACACGCCGGGGCCGCCTGCAACACATCCTGTCTCGGATGCGTCAAATCTTGGATTCGACCCACTCGTAAAGCTCGGACCGCGGCATGCTGCCGACCTTGGTGGCAGCGACCTGCCCGTCTTTCACGAGGAGCAGCGTCGGAATGCCGCGCACACCGTACTTCGTCGGCGTCTGCGGGTTATCGTCGATATTGACCTTGGCGACGGTGACCCGACCATCCATCTCGGCCGCCAGCTCGTCGAGGATCGGGCCGATCTGCTTGCACGGGCCGCACCATTCGGCCCAGAAATCTACAACGGTGGCGCCTTTGGACTTGAGAACCTCGTCTTCGAAACTCGCGTCTGTGACGTGAATGACAGCCATGTTTCCTACCTTGATCTGTGCCGAGCCGGACGGCGCGACGTGTTAAGGGGTATGCGCAGTCGCCACGATCTGTCGGGGGACGTAAAACGGCCCGTCAGGGCCGGGCCGGTGCGTGGGACCGATCTTGAAGCCGAATCTAGGTAGCCCCGCCACCCCCGTCAAGCAGCGCGGACCGGGGTCCGGGACGGCAGCGAAATCAAATGAACCTGTTTTCAATTACTTGCCTTCGGGCAGGTCCGGCGTGATCGTCGCGCCCGCCTGGTCCAGCAATTCATCGTCGAGCCAGAGGGCGCGGGCGGTCTCGGTCCATAACAGGGCCGTCCGGATACAATGGCGCGGATACAGATCGCGCAGCAGGGCGCGATACAGGAACATCTGCTTGAGATAGGCCGGGTCGACGTCCTGCGGTGCTTCGGGTGCCGGACGTTGCGTCTTGTAATCAATGACCAGCACGGCCTCCGCGCTGACCACCAGCCGATCCACCTGCCCGGCCACGAGATGGTCCCCGACGGTGCCGGTCAGCGGCACCTCGGCGCGCGAGCCCGGCCCGAACAGGGTTTCGAACTCGGGATCGTCGACCACGCCCATGACCTCGCCCGTGATCTGGTTGACCTCGTCCTGCGACAGGCCGTGCACCGGGCGAGAGAGAAAGCGGTGACAGGCATTGATGCGGTCGGCCTCGCCAATATCGGGCAGAATCTGCAACAGCCGGTGGATAAGCGTGCCCCGGCGAAACCTCGCCTCGCCCGCCGCGCGGCCGGGCTGGCGGCCCCCGGCCTCGCCCGCTGCCAGCGGCGAGTCTGGAGGCGCCGGCGCCAGCGACAGGCGGGAGGGGGCAAGCGGACGCGCGCGCGGCGCATCGGCCGGGGCGGGTCGCGCCAGCCAGTCGGGCGTGAGGGTCGCCGGGCGCCGGGCGCGGCCCGTGTCCGATTTCTCCGGCTTCGCTTGCTGCGGCGCGCGGAGCCGCAGCCCCTGGCCCATTTCGAGGGTCACGGGTTCGGCCAGGCCCTCGAGCCCCGCTTCGATCAGTTCGTACCAGGAGCCGGGCGGCACGCGAGGCCGGTTTTTTCCTGAAGCCTTTTGCCAGCCCGCGACATAGAGCCGGTCGCACGCGCGAGTCATCGCGACATAGAGCAACCGGCGATACTCGTCGGCCTGCTGCGCGTTGTATTTTTCGCGGGCGGCGCGCGACACCGCCACGTCCAGCCCTTTTGTCCCCGGCCAAACCGGCGGATCATTTGTCCCGTCGCCGCGCCAAAAGAGTTTTGGATCACTGTTTTTGTTGGAGACGCTGCAGGTGTCAGGCAGGAACACGATCGGCGCCTGCAACCCCTTCGCGCCGTGCACCGTCATGATTCGCACCTCGTCGCTGCCCTGTTCCAGATCGCGCTTGATCTCGGTTGTCGCCGAGGCCAGCCAGTGAAGGAATCCTTCCAGCGAGGGCGGCGCCAGGCGTTCGTGATCGAGCGCGCGCGCGAGGAACTCGTCGACCGGATCATGACTCTCGGCGCCCAGGCGTGCGGCCAATTGCGCCCGCCCCCCCATGGGGCCGAGGAGATTGGAAAAGAACTCGAACGGTGGCACGAGATCCGCACTTCCGAGAAGAGTGTCGAGACGCTCGTAAGCGGCCGCAAAAACAGTGTCGCCCCCCGCCATCTCCTGAAGCCGGCGCCACAGCGACTTGCGGCCGCGATCATGGGCAAGAACGAACAGCGCCTCCTCGCTGAGGCCCATCAAGGGCGAGCGCAGGAGAATGGCGAGGTTGAGATCGTCCTCGGGCAAAAGTGCGAAGCGTCCGGCGGCGATGAGATCCTTCACCGCCAACTCCTCCGTCAGGACCATTCGGTCGGATCCCGCGACCGGCACGCCGTGACGCTTGAGGGCGGCGACCACCGCATTGAAAATGTCCCCGCGCTTGCGCACCAGAACCAGCACATCCCCCGGACGCACCGGACGGGCCGCGCTTTCCAGAATCTCGGGATTATCGGGGTCGAGCCAGCGCGCGATCGTGGCCGCGATCCGGTCCGCCAGACGTTCGCACGGGTCGTCGGTCGCCACCAGTCGGGTGGGCGGCACCCAGGCCCGATCATCGGCCGCGCCTGATTCCACTGGCTCGAACACCGGCCAAAGCTCCACCAGCCCGGCCTGGCCCTTGCGGATCAGCAGATGATCGGGAAACGCCTCGCCGTCGGTGACGCCCGGCTGAGCGGCAGGCCGGGCGAAGACCGCGTTGACGGCGTCAAGGATCGGCTTGGTGGAGCGAAACGAGGCCTCAAGCCCGAGAGTTTGCCAATCCCGCGCGGCCGCCTTGACACGCGCGCTGAACCAGTCGCGATTGTCGCGAAACGCGACGGGATCGGCACCCTGGAAGCCGAAGATGGACTGCTTGATATCGCCCACGGCGAAGACCGTGCGGATATCCGGCCGCACGCCTTCGCCGGCGAAGAATTCGTTGGCCAGCGCACGCACGATATCCCATTGCGCCGGGCTCGTGTCCTGCGCCTCGTCCACCAGAATATGGTCCAGCCGGCCGTCCAGCTTGAACAACACCCAGGCGGCGCCGTTTTCCTCCTCGCTCAGAAGGCGGCGGGTCAGAAAGATGAGATCATCGTAATCGAGCCGCCCCTGAAGCGCCTTCTCGCGCGCATAATCGCCAAGCAGCCGGTGGGCAAACCGCAACAGCGCCGACGTCGCCTCGAACACGGCGAGGGCCTTGCGCTTCTCCCGCAAGGCCTCGAGCCGCGCGACTTCGGCCGCCACGATGCCGGCCGCCTGGGGAAAAGACTCCTCCACGCTCTTCGACCTCGGAGATTTTTTCGGCGCGCCGTCATTTTTGAAGAAGGCGTCAAGATACCCGGCCAGCGCCGACCGGCGTTGTTCCGACGCCGCCGTCAGCCAGGCGGAGATTTTTTCGGCCACCTCCTGATCCAGTTTGCCGCCCTTGGCAAGCGCCCCGGCGAGCGCGGTCAGCCCATGCTTGTCGAAGGCTTCGTCCTGGCAGGCGTTGGCGAGGATCTCGGCCTCATTTTCGTCCTGACGAAGTTCCAGCAGCCGGCGCAATTGAGCGATTGCGCCCCCGAGGCCCGCGCCGTCACGGCCCAGAGCCCGATGCAGGCGGTTCCGATGTTTGGTCAGCTCCGTCAGGGTAGTGAGAAAATCCTGCTCGTTCACATGGCGCGCGATAACGGCGAGGTTGGGATCCACGGCACCCTCTTTATCGAGGGCCATCGCCAGAAGCCGGTCGCGAAGATCGCTCAGAAGCTCGCTGGCGCTGCGCTCGTCCATCACCGCCGCGCCCGGCGGGATTCCCGCCTCGACCGGAAAGCGCGAGAGGACGGATTCGCAGAATGCGTGGATGGTCTGGATCCTGAGTCCGCCCGGCAGGTCGAGCACCCGGGCGAAAAGCTGGCGCGCGCGCTCGAAATCCGCCGCCGCGAGATCCGCGCGCCCTGTGAGGCGGCGGAGCTTTTCGCCCAGCGCCGCGTCATCCAGGACAGCCCACTCGCCAAGCACCTTGTAAATGCGCGTTGCCATTTGCGCGGCCGCCGCCTTGGTGTAAGTCAGACAAAGAATGCCCTCGGGCCGGCTTCCTGCCAGCAGCAGGCGCAGCACCCTTTGCGTCAGCACATGGGTCTTGCCCGAGCCGGCCGAGGCCTCGACCCAGATGGACGATTCGGGATGGCTCGCCGCCTGCTGGACCGCGTTGACGTCGGCCTCGCTGGCTTCTCCAGGGGATGGCCGGTGATCGGGCGGCCCGGCGGTCATGGGGCCTCTCTTTCGGACTCGTCATCGACGGGCCATTCGCCCCAGCGCGCGAGGTGATCGTAACCGTCATATGTAAGCGGCTCGCCATGCGGGGCGGAAAAATAGGGCGTCGCCGGGTCGTCGAAGGCGCGGATGAGGGCGAGGAGGCCATCCCTCGCCTCGGCTGCCAGGGCGGACGGATCCAGCTTATAGGCGGTCTCTTCCCCGGGGGGATTGCCGCCATTGAGACGGAGATAGACAAGCGCACCGGTTTCGGCGGCGGTCAGATCGGCAAACCCGCCCTCGGCCGCGATCAGCGCTTCAAGCGGCAATTGCGGCGCGCGCCCCGCCTCGACATTGATTTTTGTCGGCGGCTGGCCTGTCTTGTAATCCAGGATCGCAAGCCGCCCATCGGGCAGCCGGTCGATCCGGTCGGCCCGCGCGGTCAGGGTAAAATCGCCCGCCGGCCCGGGCAGCACCAGCCGCCCCGGCACTTCGGTCACAAGGGGCCGAATGCCCGTTTCGCGCCGGGTCTTTTCGTATTCGACGAACCACTCGGCGATTTTCTCGAAGCGTGGCAACCAATAGGCCGCCACGGCGGGACGCTGAAGGCTCGCTCTGAACTTCTCCCTGCCCAGAGCAAGCAGAATGTCGAGCGCGTCCGCCGGCAGCGTGTCGGGGCAGCGCGAGATGAACTCATCCAGCACATCGTGAACGAGCCGCCCGCGTTCGGCGGCGCCCGGTGCTTCATCAATCGGATCGAGCTTTTCAAGGCCAAGGACATAGCGCGCATAGATCACGTAAGGATCCTTTACCCAGCTCTCGACCCGGGTCACCGACAGGCGGCGCGGCCGCGCGGCGACGGGCGGGGTCGGCGCCGGCCGCGAGACCGGCCCCGGCAACGCGCCGCTGCCTGCGTCGAGCGCCGCTTGCCAGGCAAGCGCCGGCGCATGTTCGGGCGCGGCCCAGCGTGCCAGGACCGGTCCCGGCGTGCCTTCCGCCGCGTCCCGGTGGAGCACGGCGTCGAGCCGCATGAGCCAGCGGGACGGCACAGTCGGCGCACCGTCAACACGCTGGGCGCGGGTCAGCCAGACCTCGGGCGCAGCCAGGGCCTGCGCGAAATCATGGGCCGACAGACCGGTGCGCCGGTCGACCGGCGAGAGGCCGAACTGATGGCGCATCTCCCGGCTCATCCACGGATCGACCGCGGGCTCGGGCGGCCAGGTGCCCTCGTTCAGCCCACCCAGCACCAGCCGGTCGGCGCTTTGCAGGCGCGCCTCGAGAGGTCCCCAGATAAAGAGGCGCGGATGCGTCCCGTAACGCGGCCGGACGCGTTGGCCCGCCATCAGCCCGTCGAGAAGGCTCGGGTAATCGGCCACGGCGACGTCGCCGAACCGGGCCGCGCCAGCGAGAAGTTCACAAAGAAATCCGTTGAGCGCCTCGCCCGCCTCGCCGGCCCAAAGGCGCTGGGCGCCCGGCTCGTCGGCGCTGGCGGCCAGCGCCTCGGCAGTCCGGATATGGGCTGTAAGCAATCGGGTCAGCGGCACCCGGTCATCGCGGGCGAAAAGATCGGCCAGCGGGCGATAGCATGCTTCGAGACGGTCGATCAGCGCGAGGAGTTCGGCCCTCGCGAGCGCCTCGTGGCCCTCCTTTCCCTCTGCTCGGGAGGCGGCGTCGACAAAGTCGCAGAGCCCGGCAAAACTGCTGGCGGGACGCACGCCACGGAGCGCGATACGTTCCAAAGCCCTGACACGCGTGCGAAAGACCGCCGGCGTATATCCCGCCAGGGCGAGGGGATGCTTGAGTGCGGCGAGGAACGCGACCGGCGCCAGCCGGTCGGCCATCAGCCTCAGGACATGGCGGAAAAACGCGCCGGGCACCGTGTCGGACAGGGCCTGGCCGGCCGAATCGTCGACCCGGATATCCCAGCGGCGAAGCTCGGCCGCGACCCGGCGGGCAAGGCGGCGATCGGGCGTGACGAGAGCCGCTGTACGCCCCGGGCTCTCGAGAACTTCGCGCAAGGCGAGCGCGATCACGGTGGCCTCTTCCTTTTGTCCCGGCGTCACCACGCGGGTCACACCACTGAGGGCGGCCTCGCTGTCCAGACGGACCAAGCGCCAGTTTGCCGTCGCGGCCGCCGGACGCATGGCTTCGGAAATCAGCTTGAGACGCCAAGGGGATGCCACCGGCGGCGCGGCCGCCTCGACCGGCCAATCGCCAATATCCGCGCGGGATAATTCGAACCGCGCAAGAAGGGCCGCCAGATTATATTGCGGGTGACTGGGCTCGAGCGCGGCCCAGGCATCGTCATCCAAATGACGATCGAGCCCCGGCAGCACCACCCGGCCTTGCGGCAGCCGCGCGACGGCCGCCAGGAGATCGGCCGTCACCGGCACGCTGCCGGTGGAACCGGCGGCGATCACCGGCGCGCGGGGCGGGTCGGTCCGCCACAGGGCGATCAGCGTTTCGGTCACGCGGATGCGCCGGGCCACCGGGTCCATGGCGCCCTCGGCTTCGAGAAATTTCGGCCAGGTCTCGTAAACATGACGCAGCAAGTCGAGCGTCTTCTGCCAGTGCGCCGCGAAGTCTTCGGGCACAAGCGCCTGCAGGCTATCGAAGGAGAGTTTTTCCGCCTGCACCTGATCCACCAGCCGTGCCAGCTCGGTGGCGAGAAGCAGCGCCTGGTCGGCCCCCATCGGCCCGTCCTCCGTGGCCGACGGATCGGCCATCTCGAGGATCATCCGGGCCAGGGTGAGGCGACGGCTCGTCTCGGAAACCGGTGGCGGCAGATCGGCGACGGCGGCGAGTCCGCTCGCGGCTGCCTCCGAGAACGCGGTCAGCGCGAGTTCGTCATCATCGATATCGCCGAGCGGCGCCAGCCGGGGCAAAAGCAGGGCCCGGCCGTCGGATTGGCGCAGAAACGCTCCCTGGAGCGCGCGGCACGCTCGCCGTGTCGGCAGCAGCACCAAATAATCCGAAAGCCGGAGCGGATCGTCGGCTGTCTCGGCGAGAAGGCCGCGCGCCAGCAGATCGAGGAATGGCCGGCCCGGCGCGATGGTAAGGACGTTCGACCGTGTCTTTTCGCTCACGCGCCGCCTGCCCGGCTGTCTTTCGATGGGCGCTCGGCGCTGCCCGCTTCGGCCGCGAGCCAGGCTTCCACGGCCGCGATATCGGCGGGCCGGCTCACATGACACCAGTCACCGTCGTGAACGAGACCGTAGAGACGCCCCGCCGCCTCGGCCTTTCGATACAGGAGATTGAGAGAGAACGCGCCCTGGGGCGCGCCGGTGAAGAGAGATTTCGCCAGCACCTGAATGCCAGCGAAGACATAGGGCGCAACGCCATCCGCCGCGCGCCAGCTCAGAGGGGCGGGGCCACACCCGTCTGCGGTCAGCTCAAAATCGCCCGGCCCATCATACCCGAGGGCACCCGCCCGGGGGTAGATCAGCAGCAGCGCGTCCATCCGGCCGGGATCGAAGGCCTGCGCCAGACGGTCGAGCGCCGGCGTCGCGCCGTCGCGCCAGTAGATGTCGCCATTGAGGACGAAGAACGGGTCATCAAGAAGATCGAGCGCCTTTTTCACGCCACCCCCGGTCTCGAGCAGTTCACTCTCGTGAGACAGCTCGACCGGCACCTGGCCCGGGCGGCGGACCAGATAGGCCTCGATCTCACCGGCAAGGTGATGAGTATTGACGACGATCGTCTGCACGCCCGCTCGTTCGAGCGGCCTGAGGGCGCGGTCAAGCAGAGGTTCGCCCGCGACGGTCACAAGCGGCTTGGGCGTGTGCGTGGTAATGGGCGCCATACGCCGGCCATAGCCGGCGGCAAGCACCATGGCACTGGAAAGAGGTTCCCTCATGCGGCCGGTCCGCGCGCGCATGCCGGGGCAATGCGTGCCTCAGCCGGCAGGGTCGCGTCCAGCCACGCGCGGACCGGAGCCAGGGCGGGATTTTCGAGATGGCGCGCGAGCAACCGCCAGACACGCGGGATATGGACCAGGTAACCGGGTTTGGCGTCGCGTTCAAAAAGCCGGGTGAAGATTCCGATCACCTTGCAATGGCGCTGGGCGGCGAGGATGGCGAAGGAACGCTCGAAGGCCGTGGGATCGAAACCGGGCACCCCGTCGCGAAACCGGGCAACCATGCGTTGGCGCAGAAATTCCGGCACATCGCGCCGGGCATCCTCCACCAGCGACATGAGGTCATAGGTAAGGGGTCCCATGACTGCATCCTGAAAGTCGAGCAAGCCGCAAGCGGCCACACCCCGGCGCCCCGACAGGCGCATGAGATTGTCCACATGAAAGTCGCGCAGAACCAGCCCGTGCGGCACCTCAAGCGCGGGCGGCAGGACGGCCTGCCATGCGGCGAGAAAGGCATCGCGCGCCCCGGGCGCGGCCGGCCGGCCTGTCACGGCCGGGAGATACCAGTCCACGAACAGCGCTGTCTCGGCCAGAAGCAGGGTCGAATCGTAGGGCGCGAGATCCCGGCAGGCGGTCTCGGCGGGGGCGCTCGCGATCCGGATCAGCACATCGACGGCGAGCGTATAAAGCTGTTCGGCGTCAGCGCCACTATCCAAAAGCCGGGTGAAGGTATCATCGCCCAGATCCTCGAGCACCAGCACGCCGCGGTCCTGATCGGCCGCCAGGATCCGGGGCGCGCTGAGACCCAGCGCATGGAGGCAGTCCGCGACCTGGAGGAACGGCGTGACGTCCTCGGCCGGCGGGGGAGCGTCCATGACAATGGCCCGCAGGCCGGGCGCCGAAAGGCGCAGATAGCGGCGAAACGAGGCGTCGGCCGGCAGCGCGACAAGCTCGCCATCGCCCCAGCCCCACCCGTCGAGCGCGGCACGGATGATCGCGTCCCGCCCGCTCACGGGGCCACCTCCTGATCCGCCGCAAGGCCCGCGCCCGCCAGAGTGCGAAGGCGATGCCCCCAGCTCCCCCGGTCGGGCGCTGTCAGGGCGATGCGCCTGAGATCCGGGCACCGCACCTCGTCGATCGGCGCGAAGACGAGATCGAGGCGATCCGCCGGCAAAAATGGCGCCATGCGTTCGGGCCATTCAATCAGCGAAATCCCCTTTCCCTCAGCTTCTTCAATGCCAAGCTCCCAGACCTCGCCCGGATCGGCCAGGCGATAGAGATCGAAGTGCCAGATCGCCGCCGCGCCGATCTCGTAGCATTGCACCAGCGTGAAGGTCGGGCTGGGCACCTCGCCGAGCAGCACGCCCGCCCCCTCGGCGCGGGCGCGGATAAAGGCGCGGGCGAAGCTCGTCTTGCCGGCACCGACCGGCCCCGTCAGGGTAATCACGTCGCCGGGCTCGGCCATCGCCGCCAGGGTCGCGGCCAGCCGACCCGTCGCCGCCTCGTCCCGCGTATCCACGCGGCGCCGGACCAAGCCGGATGGCTGGCCGCGCGCGCCGGCGCCTGCGGTATCATCCTTCGTCATGCAACTATCTAAAGCCTATTCCGGCGTGATGACAACGCTGCCCCGGTTACGCCGGGCCGGAGGCCCGACGGGATGATCCGGCCTCAGCGCCCGGCGGCATCGGTATTTGCGCCGACCGCCAGCGAGCCGGCGGCGAAGCCGGCCACGTCGGTTGCGGCGGCGGGGGGGCGAAGGGGCAGGTAAATCGTGACTGTCGTCCCCTTGCCCTGCTCGGAAAAGAGCTCCACCCGCCCGTCATGCAGTTCCACCAGCTTGCGGACAAGGGCGAGGCCAAGCCCGGCACCGGTTGGCCGGCGAATATATTGAGAGCCGCGCTCGAATTTTTCGAACACGCGGGTCTGCTCGTCGGCCGGGATACCGATCCCGGTGTCGCTCACGACGAAGACCATATCCTGGTCCGATCGTCTGGCGGTGATCTCGATCCTGCCGTCGGGTGGGGTAAACTTGATCGCGTTACTAACGACATTGAACAGCGCCTGACGTATGCGCCGGTCGTCACACACAACGGTGCCGGCCTGATCGGACGACGATGCCTTGATCTCGAGCCCGTGCTCGCGGGCGCGTTCCTTGCTCAGGGTCACCACATTGGCGAGAATCTCGTCCACCACCGCTTCATCCAGATCGAGAATCATATGACCCGCCTCGATTGTCGCAAGATCGAGAATATCGTTGATGAGCGCCATGAGCTGTTGTGAGGATTCAAGCAGGCCGCGACTGTATTCCGCCTGACGCCGGTTGAGCTCGCCGAAATACTGGTTGTTGAGAATTTCCGCGAAGCCCATGATCGTGTTGAGGGGTGTGCGAAGCTCGTAGGAGACGTTGGCGACGAATTCCGATTTCAGCCGGTCTGCCGTTTCGAGCGCTTCGTTCCGGTCGAGCAGGGCCTGCTCGACCCGCACGCTGTCGGTCACATCGAGATATGACAGCAGCACGTTGCCGTCGGGCAGCGGGACGACGGCATAATCGAGCACTGAGTTATCGGCCCGCTCCATCCGGCCGGTGTGGGGGCGGGGATCGGTCACGCGGGCGATCTCGCGACGGCGCGCCTCTTCCCATTCCATGCCGTCGCCGAAGAACCCGCGGGAATTATCGACAATTTCCGCGATATGCGGGTCACCCTGCAGGTCATCGTCGGACAGGAGCCACATGCGCGCATAAACGGGATTGTACAATTTGAGCCGCCCGTCGCTGCCGAACACCGCGACGCCCTCGTAAAGATTGTCGAGTGTCGCGCGCTGAACGGCGTTCAGGGTGTTGTAAGAGCTTTCCAGGGCCAGACGGTCGGTGACGTCCTCATAGGCAAACATCAGGCCGCCGAAGGGATGCGGCGTCACGACCAGGCGAAGCGTCTGCCCGTCCGGCAGATAGACGAGCTCTTCATGCCGCCCGATCAGGGACCGGAACATGCCCAGCCGGGCCTTCTTGTAGGCGACGAAATCCGCGACCTCGGGCAGGCGCCGCTTTTCACGCAATGCCTCGAATTCCTCTTCGTAGGTCGGCGCCGATTGGAGGAATTTTCTGTCGAGATATGACAGGGTGCGGTAGGCGTCGTTGAAATAGCTGATGCGCTTGTCCGGCCCGTAAATAACGATCGCGGTCGAGAGCTGCTCGAACACCTCGGCATGGGCTGCGATATGCTGCGAGAGCTGGCTTTGGACGCCCTCGAGGTCGGTCTGGTCGAGGGCAATGCCGAGGAGGCGGCCGCCATCGGGATCGTTGGGCACCGGCATCTCGCTGAATTCGATCAGGCGGCGCTCTTCCCCGATTACGATGTGATGACTTTCCGCCTGGAGGCGATCGACGTCCCGCGCCATTCTGGCAAGCGACTTGCCTTTGTCACTGATAGCGCTTGCGCCAAGCTCGACCTGCCGCGAAAGGACATCTTCTGGCGCCATTTCGACGGCGCGGGCGTAGGCTGCATTGACATAGCGCAGCGACAGATCGGCATTGCGCTCCCAAAGCGGAAACGGCAGCAGATCGAGCACACAGAGAAGGTCGTCACGCTGACGGATGACGCTGGCCAGTTCTTCCTGCAATTGCGCCTGCATTTCCGCGATACGGCTGCGATCGCGCAGCCAGACGATATCGACACTGTCGCCGCCCCGGAGTTTCAACCGCCGGCCGCGCACCCGAAAGGCACCGGCCCCGTCGGCACTGTCGCAATTGAGTTCAAAATCCCGCCCCGTCTGAACGAGATCGGCCAGACTCATGGCCAGCTCCTCGCGTTCCGCGGCAGCGACCAGCGGTACCAGCGCCGTCGGGCTTTCCGGCATTTCGTTCAGGCGTCGCTCGAGATTTGTGGCCAGGAGCGTGCGATCTCGGGTGGACCAGCAGCCGAAGAGTTCGCTGCCCTGCGTCTCGGCGGGGGTGCCTGCCTTGGCGTCAATGACCGCGAGATGGATGTCGAGCCGGCGGCGGGCGCGCCGCAGCCGATGCGCCAGCCAGAGAACCACGGCGGCGAGCGCGATAATGGCCAGTAGTGTTGTCAGTCCGCCTGGCGCGACGGCAACCGCGCCCGGGGCGCCCGGCACGACAACGTCGGCCCGCGCGGTGTCCGCCGCCAGCGACGTTGCGGCGGCAACGACAGAGAGAAGTCTCAAGCCCTACCCCTCGCGATGGAGTCCCGTTGGGCGCCGGCCCCTTGACGGAGTCTCGATTGCGCCCAGCCTCCCCGGGCGCATTCTAGGCTGCCCCGGCTGGCGGAAACAAGGTGGCCATGACGGATTTCCGCCGCTTTCCGGCATGATCCGGACTCGTTAACAGGCCGTCTAGTAGCGGTAGTGATCCGGCTTGAATGGACCCGACGGGCTGAGGCCGAGGTAATCCGCCTGCGCCCCGGACAGCGCCGTCAGCTTCACGCCCAGGCGGTCGAGATGAAGCGCCGCCACTTTTTCATCGAGATGCTTGGGCAGGACGTAGACCCTGTTTTCGTAGTTCTTGTAATTGCGCCAGATTTCGATCTGTGCCAGCACCTGGTTGGTAAAGGAGGCGCTCATCACGAAGCTCGGGTGGCCGGTGGCACAGCCCAGGTTCACGAGCCGCCCCTTGGCCAGCACGATGAGGCGCTTGCCGTCGGGGAACACCACCTCGTCCACCTGCGGCTTGACTTCTTCCCAACGATAATTCTTGAGGGCTTCGATCTGAATCTCACTGTCGAAGTGGCCGATATTGCAGACGATGGCCCGATCCTTCATCTCGCGCATATGGTCGAGCGTGATGACGTCAATATTGCCGGTGGCGGTGACGAAAATATCGCCCACCGGCGCCGCTTCATCCATGGTCACGACCTGGTAGCCCTCCATCGCGGCCTGAAGGGCACAGATGGGATCGATCTCGGTCACCACGACGCGGGCGCCCTGGGCGCGGAGGCTTTCGGCCGAGCCCTTGCCGACATCGCCGTATCCGGCGACCACGGCGACCTTGCCCGCCAGCATCACGTCGGTGGCACGCTTGATGCCATCGACGAGCGATTCGCGGCATCCGTAGAGATTGTCGAACTTCGACTTGGTGACTGAATCGTTGACATTGATGGCCGGCACCAGAAGCGTGCCCGCCTTTTCCATTTCATAGAGCCGGTGCACGCCGGTCGTGGTCTCTTCCGAAAGCCCGCGCACGTCCTTCATCAGTTCGGCAAACTTCTCATGCATGACAGTGGTGAGATCGCCGCCGTCATCCAGAATCATGTTGGGCCGCCAGCCATCGGGGCCTTCGATCGTCTGGTCGATCGCCCACCAGAATTCCTCTTCCGTCATCCCCTTCCAGGCGAAGACCGGCACCCCCGTCACCGCGATCGCAGCCGCGGCATGGTCCTGGGTGGAGAAAATATTGCACGAGCTCCAGCGCACTTCGGCCCCGAGCTCGGCGAGGGTCTCGATCAGGACGGCAGTCTGAATCGTCATGTGCAGACAGCCCGCGATCCGGGCGCCCTTGAGCGGCTTCGTCGCGCCGAATTCTTCGCGGAGGGCGACAAGCCCGGGCATTTCGGTTTCCGCGATGGCAATCTCGCGCCGGCCCCAATCGGCCAGCTCGATGTCCTTGACCTTGTAATCCTCGGAAGACGCCACGGTATTCGCTCCTCGTTTCTTCAAAAATGGGGCTCCGGCAGGCAGGCCTGGATCCGGAGCCTTCGGGCACGCACAGCGCTGTAAATCGGCGCCCTATTGATACCCGAGCCCGGCAAAAGGGCAAGCGTTTCCCCGGTCGGGCCGTCCGGATCGGCAGATGAGCGATAGCCGCTGCGTCCGGCCGGGTCAACCTCCGGCCGTGTCCCCGCTCACTCTTCCTCCTCGAAACGCGCGGCCACGAGTTTTTCCAGCGCATCCAGCGCCGCCCCCGCCTCGGGACCATCAGCCTGAAGATCGATATGCGTCCCCTGGGCGGCGGCCAGCATCATCAGGCCCACAATGGAAAGGCCTGAGACTTCCGTCCCATCGCGCGAGACCAGGATGTCGGCCTTGAATTTCGCCGCCTCCTTGACGAAGCGCGCGGCGGCGCGGGCATGGAGACCGCGTCGATTGACGATTTCCAGGCGCCGGGATTCCATGGATCAGCGACCGGGAAGTGCCGTTCGGCCCGGCATGCAGGACCCCATCACCCTGTTTTGTCGGCGAGAAGGCGCGAGGCGACGTTGATGTATTTGCGCCCGGCTTCCTGGGCGCTGACGACCGCCTCTTCGAGCGAAACCTGGTCGCGGACGCTGACGAGCTTGATCAGCATGGGCAGGTTGACGCCGGCAAGAACCTCCACCTTGCCGCTCTCCATGATGGAGATGGCGAGGTTCGAGGGCGTGCCGCCGAACATGTCCGTCAGCACCACGACGCCGTCCCCCTGATCCACCTTTTCGATCTCGGCGACGATATCCTTGCGCCGGACCTCCATGTCATCGTCCGGACCGATCGAGACGGCGGCGATATGCTCCTGGCGCCCGACCACGTGCTCGAGGGCCGCGATGAATTCCTCCGCCAGGCGTCCATGCGTAACGAGAACCAATCCGATCATCAGGCATCCCAATCTTTTCCGGCTCCGGCCGCTTGCGGTCGTCCCCGGCCCGGAGGGCATCCGGGCCCGAAGCTGCGTGGCCCGCCCCTAGCCGTGCGCGGCCGCGCCGATATCCCTGTGCAGGACATTTGCCCTGTAACCCAAATCCTTCATCCAGGCGACCAGTTTTTCCACCACCATGACGGATCGGTGGCGCCCGCCCGTGCACCCGAAGGCGATGGTAAGGTAGCTCTTGCCCTCGCGACTGTAGCGGGGCAGGAGGCAATTTAGCATTTGTGTCAGGGTCTGGAAAAACCGCTCGAAATCGGGATCGCTGGCGATAAAGTCCTGCACCCGCGGGTCCTGGCCGGTAAGCGGCTGCAGATCCGGATTGTAATGGGGGTTCTCCAGAAACCGGACGTCGAAGACGAGATCCGCATCGCGCGGCAGCCCGCGGCGATAGGCGAAGGACGTGACGAAAATGGCGAGCCCCTGCTCGGCGTCGTCGAAATTCGCCTGAATCAGGCGGCGCAGGTCGCGCGTATGCAGATGGGAGGTGTCGATCACCAGATCGGCCCTGTCGCGAATGGGAGCGATCAGTTCGCGTTCAAGGCGAATGCCGTCGGTCACGGAACGATCCACGGCCAGCGGATGCCGCCGGCGGGTCTCGGTAAAGCGGCGGACGAGGACTTCGTCATCACAGTCCAAAAACAAGACCGTGGTGGTCAGGTCCTGGCGCGGGGCAAGCTTGTCGATCTCGGCAATGAAATCCGCGGCCGCGAAGTCGCGCGTGCGGATATCGAGACCAATGGCGATGGTCCGTCTGCCAGCCGTCGTCTCCTCGAAAGCCGGGCCGAGCAGTTGGGGCAGCAGAGATAGCGGCAGGTTGTCGACCGCCTCGCAGCCCATATCCTCCAGGACCTTGAGGCTGCTGGTGCGCCCGGCACCCGAAAGCCCGGTCACCAGGATAATGTGGCGATGCGCGCCGGCCGGATCAGACGCCATGGGTCGCCTCCGCCCGGGGCCGGAGAACAGCGGCAGAGGCCGGCGATCCCATCCTGTCGAGCGCCAGGGCGAGCTTGGCGGCAGCCGATGCCTCGAACGGCGCGAGGCGGATGAGAGGCGCGGTAAACCGCCCGCCGTCAAGCTCGACCGCCCATAGCGCACTGTCCGGCAGACGCTCGACATCGGCCGGCGCGACGAGATCGACCACCAGGCAGAGCGGCACGTCCTGGGCCGGATCGACATCGACGATCCCGATGCCGCGGACTTCCAGCTTGCCGGTGATTGCGGCCGGCGCTGTCAGCAAAAGCGTTTCCGGCGTCGCGACAAGGCAGGTCTGATCATCGGCGATGAGCCGCGCGCCGCGATCGAGGAGACGCAGCGCCAGGTCCGACTTGCCGCTGGCTGAGGCGCCGCGCAGCAGCACGCCCTTACCGCCCAGTTCGACACTCGTCGCGTAAATCGGCTTCATGGCCGGGCTAAGGTGAGCCGTTGCCGGGGCGGAGTCAACGCCGCCCCCCGGCCCTGGCCGGGCCGCTCTCCGCCGCCTTGTCCCGCGCCCGACGGAGCCGCACGGTAAAGCGCGCGCCGAGGACTTCTCGCGCCGGACCCTGGCGGTTCTCTGCCGCGATGGTCCCGCCATGGACCGAAACGATCTGGCGCGAGATGCTGAGGCCCAGTCCCGAATGAATGCCGAACTGCTCATCCTTGGGCCGCTCGCTGTAGAACCGGTTGAAAATCTTGTCCTCGGTGCCGGGCGGGATTCCCGGCCCCTCATCATCGACGGTAATCACGATGTCGTCCTTCTGCGCCCGGCCCGTGATAACGATCTCGCCGCCGGGCGGGCTGAACGAGGTCGCGTTATCGATGAGATTTCGAAAGATCTGGGTCAGCCTGTCTGGCTGGCCCATGACCAGGAGCGGCTCGTCCGCCGGCAGGTCGAGGCGGATGTCGGCCTGGCCCGGCTTCAATATTTCCCGGCGCATGGCGGCGATAGCGCGCAGGTTCTCGGAGAGGTCGACCAGCTCGAACCGGCCGCGGGACAATTCCGCATCGAGCCGGGAGGCATCGGAGATATCCGAGATCAACCGGTCCAGGCGCTTCACGTCGGCCACCAGTATATCCATGAGTTTCTCGCGCCGGACGGGGTCATCGATACGCGAGACAGTCTCGACCGCGCTTCGGAGCGAGGTCAGCGGGTTCTTGATTTCGTGGGCGACATCGGCCGCGAACTGCTCGATTGCCTCCATCCGGTTCCAGAGCGTTTCCGTCATCTGCCGCAGGTCGAAGGACAGATCCCCGATCTCGTCATTGCGGTCGGAATAATCCGGTATTTGCGGCCGCTGGCCGAGACCGAAGCGCACTCTCTCGGCGGCCAGTGCGAGGTTGCGGATCGGGCGCGCGATCGTTCGGGCGAGATAGAGGGACAGGAGGACCGTGATGCCGAAGGCGACGAGGAAAACCTGCAGGATTCCGAGCCGGACCTCGCGCAGGGAGGATTCGATCCCGTGACCGATGGATGAGAGCATGACCGCACCCACCACCTGCTTGTAGCGCTGGATCGGCACCGCGACCGAGAGAACCATCTCGCCCGAGCGGGCCATACGCACCGCCCTCGCGGTCTCGCCATTCAGCGCCGCCGCCACTTCGCCATAATCGGATGCCGTCTGCGGCGCGCGCTCGACATATGCCGGCAGATCGTCCTGAAAGACGGTCAGCCCGGCGAAGAAATCATAGGCATTGGTCAGCAGGCGTGTAACGAGCCCCGTCTGATGCGGCGGCAGCTCCTCGGCATAGACAAGACCGCCCACGCCGGGGAGCGAGCTGGTGTCGCCGATCAGGGCGCCGTCGAGATTGAACAATCGCGCGCGGCTTTGCATCGGCTCCACGAGCCGGCGCAGCAGCACGCGTGCCTGCCGGATACGCAGGCGCTGGCCTTCGGGCGGACCGATGATCACCGCCGTCTCACCCACGGCCGAGGCGAGCATCTCGGCCTGCACTTTGAGGCCCTCGAGTTCGGCCCGGATCAGGTTCTGCTTGTACTGACCGAGGAACAGAAGCCCGGCCACCAGGAGGCCAAGGGCGAGGACGTTGACGGCCAGTATCCGCTGGGTCAGCGGCGAGAACAGCCGATCGGGCGCGCGGGCCGGCCAGTTTTCGCGCCGCGCGCGGCGGCGGGAGGCATCCTCCGCCGGCCCGGCGGGGTTCTGCTGGTCCGCCTCCGTCGCCATTCAACCGCGCCCCTCAGGTTTCGCGATAACGGTAGCCGACCCCGTACAAGGTTTCGATCTCGTTGAAGTTCTCGTCCACCATTCGAAATTTCTTCCGCAGCCGCTTGATATGACTGTCGATCGTCCGGTCATCCACGTAGACGTGTTCGCCATAGGCCGCGTCCATCAGCTGTTCCCGGCTTTTCACATGGCCGGGGCGCTGGGCCAGGGATTTCAGAATGAGAAACTCCGTCACCGTCAGGTTCACCGGCGCCTCTTTCCAACTGCAAACGTGGCGCGACGGGTCGAGCACGAGATCGCCACGCGCCATGGGCGGCTCGCCGGGCGCGTCGTCGGGGCCGGCCTCCTCCAGCGCGCCACTCCGGCGCAGCAGCGCATTGATCCGCTCTATCAGGAGACGCTGGGAAAACGGTTTCTTGATGTAATCGTCGGCCCCCATGCGCAGGCCGATCACCTCGTCGATCTCGTCATCCTTCGAGGTCAGGAAAATCACCGGAAGCTGACTGACCCGGCGCAGACGGCTGAGAAGCTCCATGCCGTCCATGCGAGGCATCTTGATATCGAGGACCGCCAGGTCCACCGGGTCGGCGGTAATCCCGCGCAGCGCCTCCGAGCCGTCGGCATAGCTGCGGACCCTGAAGCCTTCGGCTTCGAGAGCCATGGAGACCGAGGCCAGGATGTTCCGGTCGTCATCGACCAATGCGATTGTCGCGCTCACTTATATGCCGTCTTCCGTTCTGTTGCGCCTGTCGGGACCGTCCGCCTGAACCGGCGCGCGCCGGTCCCACGGACACCTCCGGCATTCCAGCGCGGTTTGGACGCGCCATCAAGCGTCGAAACGGGCCTTGGCCCGCTCGTCTCAGTGGGCGTGCGCGTCGGGCGCGTCCGGGGCCATCATCCGAACCTCGAAATCGGCCTCAACCGTGCCCGCAACGGCGAATTCGAGGACGACGCGAAGCCTTTCGTCCTTCCAATGGCCGGCGGCGGACGAGTCCATCAGACCGTCGGCCAGATCGAACAACATGAGATGATCGCCGCCGGGCGCCAGGATCGCGCTGCCGCCCGGGGAGATGTCGATTCCCTCAATGCGACGCATGCGGGCCACGCCGTCTTCGAGGATATGGGTGTGAATTTCCGCGCGACCGGCCGCCGGGCTGGAGACCGCGACCAGGCGATCCGCCACATCTGCCGCATTGTGAATGGTCAGATATATGGCCGCCGCGCCGCGATTGCCGAGCGGCGGACGCATCCAGACATCCTCGACCGTAATTTCCTGTGCGGCCGCGGCAGGTGCCGCCGCCAGCAGGACCAGAAGCAGGACCAGGAAGCGTCCGCAGGCCGGAGCCCGCCATGCCGGGGTGCCAAACACTTTTGTCATTCTCCTTGCATTCGTCCGGACGTGCTGCCCCGCACGGGTCGGGGCAGCTGACCGTCAGACTGTGGCAGGCTTGAGGCAGGCCCGTTTCATCCCGCCAACTGGGTTTCGCGGTACCAGTCGTTGATTTCGCCCGCCGTGGCCAGCCAGACCTTCTTGTGGCTGGTGATATAGCGCAACGCCTCATCGAGATATTTCGCCCGGAACGGCTGGCCGATCAGGAAATTATGGAGGCAGATCGGCATGACCCGGGCATTCGTCTTGCCCTCCTCATACAGCCAGTCGAACTGATCCACAATCTGCTTGCCGAAGGCTTCCGCGCTGAGGCCGAGAGAGAGGAAGGCCGGGATGTCGTTCAGCTCCACCGTGTAGGGCATGGAGAGAAGGGAACCCTTCTTCACCTTCATGGGAAACGGCTGGTCATCGCAAGTGAAATCACAAAGATATTCGATCCCGTTCTCGGCCAGGATGTCGGGCGTGTTGAAAGTCTCCGAGAGGAACGGACCGAGCCATCCCTTGGGGGCCTTGCCGGTCTTCTCCTTGATAACCTTGACGACGCCCGAGATCAGTTCGCGCTCCTCGTCCTCCGGCATGTCATTGATCATGACGGTATTGTTGTGGCCGTGGCCCATCCACTCCCAGTTTCGCTCGTTGCCTGCGGTGATGATCTGCGGGTACTCGTTACAGACATCCGAATTGAGACATACCGTGCCCCGAATCTTGTACTTGTCGAGAATGTCGAAGAGACGCCATTGACCGACACGGGTGCCGTAATCGCGCCAGCCGTAGTTGAGCACGTCCGGCACCATATTGGCGGTCATGGGCACCATGGGCGTTCCCGGCCGGTTTTCGGGGAAATGTTCTATATTCATGTAGACGAGCAATGCGACGCGCTCGCCATTGGGAAATTTCAGCGGCTTGCGCTCGCTGATGGGGACGTAATCGTAACGGCTTGTCTGCGTAAGCATCGTACCCTCCCTTTCGTGTTATCCATCGATTCGTGTCAGATGTTAATTCGCCGGTCCAGCGCCGGGGGTTACTTCAGAAATGGTCAATGGGCGTCCGACCAGTTGGCGCCGGCGCCGGTATCCGCCACAAGCGGCACATCGAGCTGAATTGCCGGCAGCGTCGCGTGCTCCATCACTGTTTTGACGAGAGCGCTGGTTTCTTCCAGTTCGGCCCTGGGGACCTCGAATAACAGCTCGTCATGCACCTGGAGCAGCATTCTGGCCTGCAAGCCTGCTTCAGCCAATGCCGGCGGCACCCGGATCATGGCGCGGCGGATGATATCGGCGGCCGCGCCCTGAAGCGGGGCATTGATCGCGGCGCGCTCGGAAAAATTCCGCCGGGCGGCGCTCTTGTCGCGGATTCCGGGCACGTGGCATTTGCGCCCGAAAATGGTTTTGACGTAGCCATGCTCGCGGCAATAGGCCTTCATGCCTTCCATATAGTCCTGAATGCCCGGATAGCGCTCGAAATAGGTTTCGATATAGGCCCTGGCCTCAGACTGGGGAATGGCGAGCTGGCGCGCGAGGCCGAACGGGCTGATGCCGTAGATGATTCCGAAATTTATCGCCTTGGCGCGTCGTCGGGTCTGCGGATCCATCGCCGCCATGTCGACGCCGAAAACCTGCGAGGCGGTCATGGCATGAATGTCGGCGCCGTCGCGAAAGGCCTCCTGCAGTTTTTCGATTCCCGCCACATGGGCCAGAAGGCGGAGCTCGATCTGGGAATAATCGACCGATAGCAGCACATGGCCTTTTTCGGCCACGAAGGCCTTGCGGATCTTGCGGCCTTCCTCGGTGCGGATCGGGATGTTCTGGAGATTGGGTTCCGTCGACGCGAGGCGTCCCGTCGAAGTCGCGGCCAGAGAATAGGACGTATGCACCCGTCCGGTCTCGGGGTTGATCTGTGCCACCAGCGCGTCGGAATAGGTGCTCTTGAGCTTGGCCAGTTGCCGCCAGTCGAGGATGCGCTGGGGAAACTCGTGACCCTCGGCCGCGAGGTCTTCCAGAATATCCGCGCCGGTCGAATGCCCGCCGGACTTGGTTTTCTTGCCCCCCGCGAAGCCCATTTCATCGAACAGAATTTCGCCAAGCTGCTTGGGCGAGGCGATGGTGAACTCGCGGCCCGCCAGGCGATAGATCTCATCGGCCAGCCCATCCATGCGCGCCGCGAAGTCTGTGCTCAGCCGTTCCAGCTCGTCCCGGTCGACCTTGATGCCGGCGCGTTCCATCTCGACGACGACGGGCACGAGCGGGCGGTCCATCGTCTCGTAAACGGTCGTCACCTTCTCGGGCGAGAGGCGCGGCTTCAGCAGGTCATGGAGTCGCAGGGTGATGTCCGCATCCTCGGCCGCATACTCGCATGCCTTCTCGAGAGGAACGAAATCGAACGTCACCTGCTGGCGTCCGATACCGGCGACATCCTTGAACTTGATCGTCGTATGACCGAGGTGAAGTTGCGCAAGCTCGTCCATGCCATGGCCATGCGCGCCCCCCTCGAGCACGTAGGAAAGGATCATCGTGTCATCGAAGGGGTGAAGCTCGAGACCGTGGCGCGCCAGCACGAGGGCGTCGTATTTGAGATTATGCCCGATCTTGAGAACGCCCGGGTCGGCCAGGAGTGGGCGCAGGCGATCGAGCGCGTCCTCGCGGGAGATCTGCCCGGCGACGAGCCGGGCCGCGCCGGCCCCGTCCTTCGCATCGTCATCCGTTCCCTCGCCGGCAAAATCGAGCTGGCCCTGTCCGGCCCTTTCCTTGTGGGCCAGCGGCACATAGCAGGCCGCGCCCGGCTCTACGCTGAGCGACACGCCCACAAGCTCCGCCCGGACGGCGTCGAGAGAGGTGGTCTCGGTATCCACCGCCACGCGTCCCGCCTGGTAGGCGCGCGCGATCCAGGCATCGAGCCGGTCGAGCGTATCGACCAGCTCGTAATCCCCCTTGTCCACGGCGGAGGCTGTCCCGCCGGATTTGTCGTCCGTTGCCGCCGCGGGTTGTCCGCTCGCGCCGCCGCCCTGCCCGGGACCGGAACCGGGACCATTATTGACGATATGCAGGGCCTCGACGCGCTTGAGGATGGATTTGAACCCCTGTTGCTCGAGAAAGGCGCGCAGCCTGGCCGGATCCGGCTTGCGGACGGCCAGCGCCTCGAACGGCGGGTCGATATCGAGATCGACCCGCAGGCGCACGAGTTCGCGCGACAGCCGTGCCTGGTCGGCATATTCGATCAGGTTCTCGCGCCGCTTCTTCTGCTTGATTTCGTCCGCGCGCGCCAGGAGCGAGTCGAGATCGCCGTATTCCAGGATGAGCTGCGCCGCCGTCTTGACGCCAATCCCGGGAACCCCGGGCACATTATCGGTCGAATCGCCGGCGAGCGCCTGCACGTCGACCACCTTGTCGGGCGGGACGCCGAATTTCTTGTTCACCTTCTCCAGATCGATCACCGAATTGTCCTTCGGGTCCTGCATGAGGACGCGGTCCCGAAGGAGCTGCATGAGATCCTTGTCCGAGGAAACGATCGTCACCTCGGCCCCGGTCTCGGCCGCGGCTCCGGCATAGCTTGCGATCAAATCGTCGGCCTCGAACCCCTCGCGCTCCAGCATGGCGACGTTGTAGGCTTCGGTCGCCTCCCGGATGAGCGGGAATTGCGGCACCAGGTCCTCTGGCGGCTCGCTCCGGTTGGCCTTGTACGCGGGATAAATCTCGTTGCGAAACGTCTTGCGTCCGGCATCGAAAACCACCGCCACGTGATCGGCATCGGTCGCGCCGAGCGTCTGGGTCAGCATGTTGACGAAACCGTAGACGGCGTTGACCGGCGTGCCGTCCGGCCGGGTCATGGGCGGCAGGGCATAGAAGGCCCGGAAGATGAATCCCGAGCCGTCGATCAGGAAAAGATGTTTGAGGGCACTCAAGACCGGGCGGGCGCGGTCTGCTGCCCGGCCGCGTCGCGTCCCCGAAGAATGTAGCGCCGCCCGCAATACGGGCAGTCCACCCGGCCCGACTTGTCGATCGTGAGATAAACCATGGGATGGCCGAGCGGCCCCACCCCGCCGTCACACCCAACCGTCGCGCCGGTCACCTCGATCGTCTCCGGGGGCTGGGCCGGGCCTTCGTTTTCGGAACTTGCGAAGGAGTCGTGGGGGCTGGTCATGGTCGTTCCCGTGGCGTTCGAGTGGGTGTTGAGGCGGGCAGAACTGCCGGCCCCGGCGGCGGGCGCCGGCGTGTTTGGGCGCCCGAAAATTTTGGCGACACAAAAGCCCTGAAATCCGCTAAAAACCAGGAGCCAGCCGGATCCGGCATTTGACCGGGCGGCCAGACGGATGATAGCCATTCGCTCCCCGGACGCAACCAAATCCCTTGGTACCCCGGCCCGGCGGCAGGCCATCCCGCCGTATCAAGCGAGTGTTTCATGAGCCGATTTCCCAACTGGCGCGAGTCGCCCCGAGACGCCCTGCCACAGTTCGCGATCACCGCGCGGGGCGTGGCCAAGCGCTATCGGGGCGTGGACGGCAGCCCGCCGGTCCAGGCGCTTTCGGATGTCGATCTCGCCGTCCCGCGCGGGGAGATTTTCGGCCTGCTCGGCCCGAACGGCGCCGGCAAGTCCACCTTTATCAACATCCTGGCCGGGCTGGTGCGCAAATCGGCCGGCGGGGTCGAAATCTGGGGCCATGATATCGACGCGGACCCGCGCCTGGCGCGGGCGTCGATCGGGATCGTCCCCCAGGAACTCAACATGGACCCGTTTTTCACCGCACGCGAGTTGCTCGACGTGCAGGCGGGCTATTACGGCGTGCCGCGCGCCCGGCGGCGGACCCAAGAGCTGCTCAGCATCATGGGGCTGACGAGCAAGGCGAATACCCGCGGACGCGATCTCTCGGGCGGACAGAAGCGCCGGCTGATGATGGCCAAGGCCATGGTGCACAGCCCGCCGGTCCTGGTTCTCGACGAGCCCACGGCCGGGGTCGATATCGAGCTGCGCCAGCAGATCTACCGCTACATCCGCCACCTTCAGTCCGAAGGCACCACCATCGTGCTGACCACGCATTATCTGGAAGAGGCGGAAAATCTCTGCAAGCGTATCGCCATCATCAACGAGGGGCGGGTCGTGGCCTGCGATACGACGGACGCGCTGCTCGACCGTCTCGACCACAAGGAGCTGGTACTCACGCTGAGCGAAGACATGCACCGCCTGCCGGCCGAGCTCGAAAGTTTGGGCGCCACCCTGCCCGCGCCGCGGCGCATCGTCTTTCATTACGGCGACAAGGAACACAAGGTGAGTGATATCCTCGATGCGGTCCACCGGGCGGGGATCGATGTGGCGGACCTGTCCACCGACGAGACCGATCTCGAGGATATCTTCCTGCTCCTGACCAAACAGCCCGAGGACGCGGCCGGGCAGCCGGCGGGGCAGAACGCCTATGGCAGCGTGACGGCCTGAGCGCCCGCCACCACCGGATCGAGATGATGCGACACAGCCTGACCTTGCTGGCATTGGCCCTGGCGGGGCTCCTGGCGGCCTGCATGCCCGTCGTGCAGCCGGCAGGCCCGTTCGAGGGGACCGCGCGGGTCGTGCCGGCGCCCGACGGCGCCGGCACGGGCACCTTCTTCGAGGCCGGCGACGGCGCGATCCTGCCCCTACGGGTCTGGGGTGAGGGCGAGGCGGCGGGCGGTGACACCCGACCCCGGGCGGTGATCGCCGCGCTTCACGGCTTCAACGATTACGGCCATGCCTTCGAGGCCGCGGCGCGGGACTGGGCGGCGCGGGGCATCCTCACCTACGCGATCGACCAGCGCGGGTTCGGCGAGGCGCCACAGCCCGGCATCTGGCCGGGCGCGGCGACGCTGACGCGCGACGCGGCCGACCTCATCACCTCCCTTCGCCGTCGTCACCCCGAGGCTCCCGTCTACCTTCTCGGCCACAGCCTGGGCGCGGCCGTCGCCATCGAGACGGTCGTCCGCCAAGGCCCGCGCGTGGCGGGGCTGATTTTGGTGGCGCCCGCCACCTGGGGCGGCGATTCGATGAATGTCTTTTACCGCGCGAGCCTGTGGCTCGGTGCCCATACCTTTCCCGGGCTCAAGCTCACGGGCCGGCGCCTTGGCCGGCAGGCGAGCGACAATCTCGAGATGTTGCGCGCGCTCGGCCGCGACCCGCTGTTCATCAAGGAAACGCGCGTGGATGCGGTTTATGGCGCCGTCAACCTGATGGGCCGGGCGCTCGAGTCGGCCGGCGCGCTTTCCCTGCCCACACTGCTGCTTTACGGCGAGCGGGACGAGATCATTCCGCGCCAGTCGTTCGAGGCCCTGCACGCGCGCCTGGCCGGCAACGGCCATCTGCGCGTGGCCGTCTACGAGACCGGCTGGCACATGCTGATGCGCGATCTCGCGGCCGAAACCGTGCGCCAGGACGTGGCCGCTTTTGTCCTCGACCCCGGCGGCGAGTTGCCCTCGGGTGCCGAGATGGCCCGGCGCGAGTGAGGACGGCCGGCCATCAGCCCATTTGCGCGCCCCCGCCGATTTGAGTATGGTGCCGGCCATTCCCGCCCGCGCGGGACCCGGCACCCGTAGCTCAGCTGGATAGAGCGCTGCCCTCCGAAGGCAGAGGTCAGAGGTTCGAATCCTCTCGGGTGCGCCATTTCTCCAAAAAAATCAGTGCTCTAGATGAGCGCCCTTTCGCTGGCTTGACGCTTACGTTGGAAACTCGCGCAAGCAGCCGGGTCATCGCGGCGTGCTCAAGCAGTGTCGACGACTCGTCGCGCCGTGCCCCTTGTTCGAATCTCACTTGCCCCAGCGGATGGTCGTCGAAGTGTCGGCGGCGAGATCGCATCGTGGGGGGCTGCGGCGTGCTGGCGCAAGCCGTTTCGCAGATGGCGGGTCGCACGAGAATAGCACTAAGATTATATGAGAGTCCGAGCCTCAGATCTCCATTGTGCTACATTTCGGATGACCGCCGCTGACGGATCCCGATGCGTCACGGCCACGGAAAGAGGAAAGAGGAATGCTGCCGGCAGACATAAATGCGCAGAGATCCATGTTCGGAACTCGCGCACCCATTCACAGTGGAAATTGCGGCACCGACGTTCCGGAAGATTTCCATTATCGCGGCTGGACGCTGCGGCGAGGACTCCACGACCTTGACGCCGCGCTTGCGTGGGCTGGCTCCATACTGAGCTCGTTGACGCCGTCAAGCTACGGTCCGTTGGGGGCTGCATTGCCGCGCCTCGAACTCGCAAAATGCGATAGACTGCCCTGTCGCGAACCTGACATCCAGGAGACGTTCCAAGCGCTGCATTTCGACATGGGTCTGCCGCTGGCCGAGCGCAGCGAGCAGTCGGGCTATCTCTTTACCATGCTGTACTTTCCGGCGGACGGGGAGCCCGGTCGCGCGCAGACCCGAATCGTCGAGACAGACCAGCTCCTGCGTCAAAGGCGTTTCCACTCCGAGCGCGTCCGCGACGAGCGGCTGCGCGACTATGCCGATCGGTTCGGGGACGGATGGACGGAACCGGAACCCTACGTAACAGGACGGCTCGGATGCTTTGCGAGAGTGGTGGATGGGATGCTGGAGAGCCACGAGCTTCTCTCGTTCCACGACAAGGGCACGTGGGAATGGTTCAAGGATGGTCCGGCGTCGCCGGACGGACAGCGCGAAGCGTCCGCGGAGATCGAGTGGTGGCGCAGGCATGGGTTCCGCATAGAGGAGATCGAGGAACGACTCACGCTCGAACCGGGCAACGCACTGCTCTTCGACAATGTGCGATGCGCGCATGGCCGTATCGGCGCACGGCGATCCGAAGAGATTTGGCAGATCATGTGGGGGGTGCCGCATTTGGACGCGTCGGAAGTGGCGCTCATTCGGCGCCATCTCGCGAGCGCGCTCGCCAAAGCCGCAGTCTAAACTGGAACCGTGGACGCGCAGGGCAAGACGCTCTGGTAGGTTTCAGTGCGGAAGATCAGCCTTATAACATAATGCTTCCCGGTTTCATCTTCTCCGGCGCGCCGCGGTGCCGCTCCCGCCCCGAGCCCGTATCGCAGCCCGCGTCATAACCCTGACATCTGCCAGCGGATATGACAGTTCCGTGGCCCGGAAACGGTCCAGAGGGGGAAAACGCGCGGCAAAAGCCGCAGGGGGCAGGGGGCAGGGGAATGCGCGAGCATCATACCGGACCGCTCGAGAGCGCGCACGAGCGCCTCGCGACCACACCTGCCGGGCTCAGCACCGCCGAGGCGGCCCGCCGGCGCGGGCAGGCCGGCCCCAACCGGCTCGAGGCACGCCGGCGCGCGCCCGAATTCATCAAGTTTCTCCGCCAGTTCAAGAATTTCTTCGCCCTGCTGCTGATCGTCGGCGGTGCGCTCGCGATGACGGCCGAGGAGCTCGATCCCGACCAGGGCAACCTCTATATCGCCATCGCCCTTCTCGCCGTCGTCGTGCTCAACGCCGCCTTCACCTATTTCCAGGAGCACCAGAGCGAAAAGATCATGGACAGCTTCCGCAACATGCTGCCCGCCATGATCACCGCCCGGCGCGACGGGCGGCCCCTCGAAATCCCGGCCGACGATCTCGTGCCCGGCGATGTCATCGTCCTGAACGAGGGCGACCGCGTGCCGGCGGACGCCCGGTTGATCGAGGCCAGGGAGCTCAAGGTCGACAACTCGAGCCTGACCGGCGAGAGCGAACCGCAGCCCCGGGATTCCGGCGCGTTTCACCAAAACCTGCTGGAAAGCCCCAACATGGTGTTTTCGGGCAGCCTGGTGCAAAGCGGCGAAGGGGTGGCGGTCGTGTGCGAAACCGGCATGCGCACGGAGATCGGCCGCATCGTGACGCTGACCGAGGAGACCGCGGCGGTCGAAACGCCGATCCACAAGGAGCTCAAATACTTCATCAAGGTGATCAGCATCATCGCCGTCTTCCTCGGCGTTTCCTTCTTCGCGATCTCGGTGCTGATCGGCAATGGCGTTCTCGGCAGCCTCATCTTCGCGATCGGCATCATCGTCGCCAACGTGCCGGAAGGGTTGCTGCCGACGGTGACTCTCAGCCTCACCATGGCAAGCCGGCGCATGGCGCAGAAAAACGCGCTCATCAAGAATCTCGAAAGCGTCGAGACACTGGGCTCCACCACCGTCATCTGCACCGACAAGACCGGCACCCTGACCCAGAACCGGCTGGGGGTGAATACTGTCCTGATCGGCGGGCATGAATTCGCGGCCGACGATGGCCGGGTCGCCGGCGAGCCGGTTTTCGAAGAGTTGATGAAGGTGATGTGCGTCTGCAACAACGCCTATCTGAGCGATGGCGGATTTGCCGGCGACGCGACCGAGGGGGCGCTGCTGATGTTCGCGCGCCGCCATGTCGATGTTGCCGCCCTGCGCCAGGTCACACAGATCGCCGAGCAGCCGTTCAACTCCAATACCAAACGCATGATCACCGTGACCGACACGGGCGCAGGCGAGGGCCCGCGCGCCTATCTCAAGGGCGCTCCCGAAGTGGTGCTCGATATGTGCGACCGGATCGCGCTGAACGGCGATATCCTCGCCCTCTCGGCCGAGCGCCGGGCGGAAGTCATCGATGCCTATCGCAAATTGGCCGGACGCGGCGAGCGCGGCCTCGCCTTCGCGGCGAGGGCCGCCTCGCGCGACGGGGTGCCCGAAGGGGGCTACGTCTTCCTCGGCCTCACCGGAATGATCGATCCGCCACGGCCCGAGGTGCCGGAAGCGCTCGCGCGCTGCCGGTCCGCCGGTGTGCGGGTCATCATGTTGACCGGCGATTTTGGCCTGACCGCGAAAACCATCGCCCGCCAGATCGGAATGATCACAGGACATGGCCGGGTGGTGCAGGGCGACGAGCTGGCCGTCATGGGGGAGAACGATTTGCGCCGGCTTCTCGCCGACGAGCCTGAAATCCTGTTCGCGCGGATCGCGCCCGCGCAGAAGCTGCGCGTCGTCCAAGCGCTTCAGGCGAATGGCGACATCGTCACCGTGACGGGCGATGGCGTCAATGATGCCCCCGCCCTCAAGAATGCCGATATGGGGGTCGCGATGGGTGTCGGTGGGACCGAGGTGGCGAAAGAAGCCTCCAACATGGTGCTGATGGATGACAACTTCGCCACCATCGTCAGCGCGGTCGAGGAAGGGCGGACCATCTTCGACAACATCAAGAAGTTCGTCGCCTATATCCTCACCTCCAACGTGCCGGAAATTCTGCCCTTCATCGCCTATGTACTGCTCGATATCCCGTTGCCACTGACGGTGATCCTGATTCTGGCGATCGATCTTGGCACCGATATCGTCCCCGCGCTGGGTCTTGGCGCCGAACGGCCGGAGACCGATGTCATGCACCGCCGGCCCAGGCCCCGGGGCGAGCGCCTGTTGAGTCGCAACCTGCTGCTGATGAGCTACGGAATCGTGGGCGTGCTGCAGGCGGCAGCCGGATTCTTCACCTATTTCGTGATTCTCTATGATGGGGGCTGGTCGTGGGGCGAGACACTGGCCTATGACGACCCGCTCTACCGCACAGCGATCACGGGCTTCTTCGCCTCCATCATCATCTGCCAGGTGGCCGACGTGATCATCTGCCGCACCCGGACGCAGAGCCTCTTCACCGTGGGTGTCTTCTCGAACCGGCTGGTGCTTCTCGGCATTGCGACGGAACTCGCCCTGCTGGCGGCGATCTCCTATATTCCGGCCTGCAACACCTTCTTCGGGACGGCGCCGCTCGCCGCCTGGCATCTTGCGCTCTCGATCCCCTTCGCCCTCCTCATCCTGCTGGGTGACGAATTGCGCCGTGTCTTCGTCCGGCGCGAGAATCGCTTCGTCCTCAAATGGCTGCGCTGGTAGACCGCGGCGGTCGGACGCCTCAATTGCCGCGTCGGCGCCGGGCGGTGGCGAAAAGGGATTTCGCGAGCACGGGAACGCGCCCCACCCGGTAGAACCGGATGTCCTCGAACCCGGCCTCGCTGATCAGCCGGCCGAGCGAGGCTTCCGACCAGAACTTGATATGGCCGCCGTCCCAGAGCGGGTCCCAGTGGCGATCCATGCGTCCCGAGAGGGCAAGGGCGAGGTTCTTCCAGTAGCCGTGAAACGGTGTCGAGAGGATCAGCCGCCCGCCCGGCGCCAGGAGATCCCGCGCCCGGCGCATGAATTGCCGCGGGTCGAAAAGATGCTCCACGACCTCGAGACTGTAGACCACGGGGAAACGGCCGTAATGAGCCGCCAGATCGTCATAGGCCGAGGCCTGGGCGAGATCGAGTTGGGGAAAATTCGCCTGCGCGAAGGCGATGCCCTCGGCCGAGGGGTCGATACCCCGCACCTCGAAACCGCGCCGCGTCAGTTCGTTCGCGACCCAGCCATTGCCGCAGCCGATCTCGAACAGGTGGCGGCTGCCGGTATCTTCCAGCAGGTGCAGCAGCGTGGGCAGGAGATAGGCGTGGGCCGCCGTCGCATCGCCATGGGCATAGGCGTAGCCCGCGAGCGCCGGATCGGGGGCGGGGGGCGGCGTTCCGACCCTGGCGGACAAGCGCCGCGCCTCAGCTGTACCGGGGGTCGGGCAGGTCCATCTGGAGAATGGTCAGGTGAAAATCGTAGGAAACATCACCATCCTCATCATCGCGGAACACCACACCGATAAACTCGTCGCCGATCAGCACTTCGGCCGAGGGATCCTTGGCGCGAGGCATCACCCGCAGGTTGGCCGTGCCGAATTTTTGCCGGAGATAGGCCTGCACCGCCGCCGCTTCACTCGCCTCCACGCTCTTCTCCCTTCTTGTAGCAATTTTTCGGGTCTTGCGACCGCGCCCCGCGACCCTAGCGGATGGGCGCGGGGACTGCAAAGCCTCTTGGCCGGGGCGACAGCGGGCCGGCACTTTGCTATTCCTGGGCTATTGCTGGTTCAGATCCGGACGAAATCCCCATGGCCATCGAAATCACGGGAATTGACCACGTCGTACTGCGCGTCCGCGACACCGATCGCGCGTGCGCCTTTTATATCGGGGTGCTGGGCCTGACGGAGGAGCGCCGGCTTGAGGAGGTCGGCCTGATCCAGCTTCGCGCGGGAACGGCGCTGATCGATCTGGTCCCGATCGCCTCACCCCTGGGCAAGGCGGGCGGCGCACCGCCCGCGCCCGATGGCTCGGGACAGAACATGGCCCATCTCTGCCTGACGACCGCAAGCCGCGATGCGGGCACGTTGCTGAGCCATCTCGCGCGTCACGGCGTCAGCACGAGCGGGGTGGCGGTACGCTACGGGGCGGACGGGTTCGGGCCGAGCGTGTACGTGAAGGATCCCGACGGCAACACGATCGAGCTGAAGCTGTCGGCGAAAGCCTGAGGCGTTATTCCGCCATCCGGGCGATGGTGGCGGTGGTGCTGAACCCGTCCTCGAGCCGGGCGAGAAACACGCGGCCGCCATAGGATTCGACGATGTCGGCGCCGACCACCTCGGCCCGGCTGTAATCGGCGCCCTTGACCAGCACGTCGGGCTTCAGCGTGGCGATCAGCTCGATCGGCGTATCGGCGCCGAAAATCACAACGAGATCCACATTGGCGAGAGAGGCGAGAACGGCGGCGCGCGCCGCTTCGGACTGGACCGGCCGGCCCCGGCCCTTGAGCCGGGTGACAGAGGCATCGCTGTTCAGCCCCACCACCAGACGGTCGCACGCGCCCCGCGCCTGGGCCAGAAGCGAGACGTGGCCCGGATGCAGCAGATCGAAGCAGCCATTGGTGAAGCCCACCGACAGACCTTCCTGCCGCCAGGCCGCCACCCGGCGGGCGGCCTCCTCGATCGAGACAATCTTTCCCGCCCCCGTCATCAGCGTGGCCGCATGCAGCGCGGCCACCAGTTCGTCATGCGCGACCGAGGCGGTGCCGCGCCGGCCCACCACGATCCCCGCTGCGAGATTGGCAAGTGCCATGGCATCGCCGGGCGTCATGCGCCGGGCCAGCGCCGCGCCCATCACCGCCGCCACGGTATCGCCCGCGCCCGAGACATCGAACACTTCCCGCGCTTCGGCCGGCCGGTGCAGGACCTCGCCCGAGTGGGTGACGAGGGTCATGCCGTCGGCGCTGCGCGTGACCAGAACGGCGCCCAGATCGTGCGCCCGACAAAGCTCCCCGGCGGCCGCGACCAGCGCCCCGGTCTCGCCGAGGGTCGAGGGCGGTTGCCCGCTGGCGGCCGCGAGTTCCCGGAGATTGGGCGTGACCAGGCTGGCGCCGCGATAGCGGGCATAATCGTCGCCCTTGGGATCGACGATCACGGGTGTGCCGGCCTGGCGTGCCATCCCGATGACGTCGACCGCCATCCCGTCCGCCAGCACGCCCTTGCCGTAATCGGACAGGATCACGGCATCCGCGCGCCCGAGCTGGGTGCGGATATCGGCGCGTAGCCGGTCGGCGCTTTCGCTGTCCAGAGCGCCGGTCTCCTCCCGATCGGCGCGCAGCATCTGCTGGCTGCCCGCGAAATAGCGCGTCTTGATCGTGGTCGCCCGGTGGGCCAGCGAGAGAAGGGCCGGACGGACCCCCGCGAGCGCGCCGATACGCGCCAAGAGCTCCTCACCGGCCGGATCCGCGCCGATTACCCCCGCGAGCGTGACCCGTGCGCCCAGAGATGAAAGATTGGCCGCCACATTGCCCGCCCCGCCCGGCATCGCGGCCTCGCGCGTGATCCGGACAACCGGAATGGGGGCTTCCGGCGAAATGCGCTCCGCCTCGCCATAGACGAAGCGATCCAGCATCACATCGCCCAGGCAGAGCACCTCGATATCGCGAAACCCCGCCAGCGCTGCGGCAAGATCAGACTGATCGGTCATCCTGTCCCCGCTATTCCCTGACGAGGCCGAGCTCGATTTCGAGCGCGCCACACAGCATTTGTCCCAGCATGATGTGCATTTCCTGAATACGCGCGGTCACCCGAGACGGCACGATCAGGAGCGGATCGGCCAGGCCCGGCAGATCGCCCCCGTCCTTGCCGCTCAGCGCGGCTGCGCCAAGGCCCCGGTCGCGCGCCGCCTCGAGGCCGCGAATGACATTGGCGCTCTTGCCGGAAGTGCTGATGCCGATGGCGAGGTCACCCGGTCGGCCCAGCGCCTCGACCTGGCGGCTGAAGATTTCCTCGAAGGCAAAATCGTTGGCCGCCGCCGTGAGTGCGGATGTGTCCGTGGTCAGCGCTAGAGCCGCGATGGGCGCGCGGTTGGTCGAGTAACGGATCGTGAGTTCCGTGGCGAGGTGCTGCGCGTCAGCCGCGCTGCCGCCATTGCCGAAGAAGAGGATTTTGCCATCGTGCCGGATCGTCCGGACAGCGGCGGCGACAAGATCGGCGAACGGCGCGCCGAGCTCTGCCCTGGTGCGTTCGGCCGTGGCCAGATGCTCCGCCAGCTCGTTCTCGAAAAACCTGTCCAGTTCCATGATCGCCTTTCCGGTGCCGGACTTCCGTGGCCGGCCTGTCATGTTATCGCCATTGCCCGGCCGGCGCGACAACAAGCCCGGACCGGGCATAGCCGAGCGCCCCTCTGAACACAAGGCCGGGGCCCTAAAGCGCAGCCTTTTCGGGGGCGGCTTCGCCGTCGACCAGGATGCGAAGATCGCGCTCGAAATTCTCGAGTAGCCGCGCCTTGTCCCAGCCGGCCTGCGCCCTTTCCCGTGCGGCCTGGCCAAGTCGCCGGCGCTCGTCCGGCAGCCGGGCGAGGCGCGACAGGGCAGCGGCCATCGCGGCCCCGTCCTGCGGCGCGACGACACTGCCGCAGCCGGCCACCTCCTCGGCGATCTGTGTGCCCCGCGCAGCGGCAGCGATCACGGGCCGCCCGCTGGCGAGCATGCCGCCCAACTTGGACGGCATTACCAGATCGGCCGCGTCGGCGCGTTGCGGCAAAAGGTGAATATCGGCGAGATTGAGGAGCACATTCAGCCGGTCCGCCGGTTGCAGGGGCAGCAGGCGGACATTGCTGATCTGCCGGGCGATCCGCGCGATGTCCTTTTTCACGGACCCCTCGCCCGAGAGCACCAGGACCACGCGCCGTTCTTCAGGATCGCCCTGACGCAATCGCGCCGCCACATCGAGCAATACCTCGATGCCCTGCTTTTCGCCGAGATTGCCCGCGTAAAGTGCCACTATCGCGTCCTCGGGCAGGTCCAGCTCGGCCCGCAGCGCACCGGGCGCGGCCATCGGGAAAATCTCGGACGTGTCGACCCAGTTGGGAAACAGGACGGTCCTTTCGGGTGCCACGCCTTTTTGCAGCAGCCGCTCACGCATGCGGGGCGAAATGGTCGAGACGCGATCGAAGGCCCCGAGAATATGACGCTCGAGAAACTGGCCGACGCGCTTGCGCAAGCCGGTATCTGTCTTGAGAAGGCCCAGGCCATAGGCGGCGTCCAGCTCGAAATCCTGAACGTGCAGCCACGACCGCGCGCCGGCCAGCGCTGCGGCCAGGCGGGCCGCCGGCGCGGAAGCCAGGGTGGGGGCGACGCTGATCACCACATCGGGGCGCCAGATCACGGCCTGCCACCAGGCGGGCGGCGCACTCGACAGGGCGAAGCTCGCGAGATGCACGGTGCGGGCCGCGCCCGAGCGAAAGCGGGGCACCCAGAGCGGGCAGCGCTGGACCCGAACATTCGCGACCGTCTCGCGCTGCCAGCGCGTCGCGCGATAGGGCGCCATCACCGTCCAGGCGGGATAATAGGGTGGCGCCGTCACGACGCGCACCTCATGCCCGCGCCCGGCCAGCCAGGCACCCATTTCCCCCGAATACTTGCCGACCCCGATGAGTTCCGGTGCGTAGTTGATTCCGTAGAGAAGAATTTTCACCGGCCGGCCTCCTCCGTGGACAGGGCCCTGTAGAAATCTTCCAGCCCCGCCGTCAAAGCCTCGAGCGAAAATCGCTTCGCGGCCAGAGCCCGCCCCTTTTCCCCCATGGCGGCCGCGCCGACCGGGTCCGCAAGGATCGTGCATATGGCCTCGGCCAGGGGCGCGGTTTCAAGTGCAACCACGAGCCCCGCCCCGGCCGCGCCCACCTCGTCCGCGATGCCCACCTGATCCGAGACGACCACCGGGCGCCCCGCGGCCATCGCCTCGACCACCGCAAGTCCGAAATTCTCGCCATAGGACGGCAGGACCAGGAGCGCGGCGTCGGCCAGCGCGGCGTCGGCCTCGTCCCGGTCAAGCGGCCCCGTCAGGGTGACGCGACTGGCGAGGCCGTTCTCATCGATCAGCCTGCGAAGGGTCGCGCCGAAACCCGTGTCATCGCCCCCTGCCAGAACGAGGTGCGCGTCCTCGTGAACTTCGCGCACCCGGGCCATGGCCTGGCACAGCAGGTCGAGCCCCTTGACGAAATGCAGCCGGCCCAAAAACAGGACGAGGTGCCGGCCCGCGAGTTTGGGCCGGTGCTGCCGGAACGATCCGGCCGGCAGGTTGCGAAACCGCGCCACGTCGATCCCGAGCGGCAGGATCCAGTGCCGCGTCGGCGGCAGATGCGGCAGGGACAGCCGTTCCTCGCGGGAGCTGGTAAAGACCACCCCCCGGCTCCCGCGCAGGAGCCGGTTCTGGAAAAGGAGGTTCATCAGCCCCTTCAGCCAGCCGTGACGCCGGCGCACGCTGGGCAGCAGCCCGCCATGGGTGTGCACAAGCACCGTCGCTCGCGTGGCCGGCGTCGTCGCGGCAAGACACCGGGCAACGACCCAGTCGTGAAAGAGATAGAGGCCATGCACGTGGACGACATCGAATTCATGGAAGTCACGCCAGAGCCGGCGTGCCAGGCGGGGCGATGTCTTGAGGATGCGGGGAAAGCCCACGGGAAAATAAACCACCCGGACTCCGTCCTCTTCCCGCGGCGTTTCGGGCGTCACGTCAAGCCGGCCGGGGCCGTCCCAATCGGTGGTGTAAATGGTCACCGCATGCCCGGCGCGGGCGGCGGCGCGCGCCATGTCGCGACAGGCCACGGGCGGGCCGCCATCGCGCGGGGCGAGGCTGGCGATGACATGCAGGATTTTCATGTCCCCGTCCCCGTCCCCGTCCCTGTCCCTGCCCTCGCCCTGAGGCGCGCAACATGGGTGAAGAGATTTTCGGCCCAGAGACGGGGCGTGAACTGGCCGGACAACCGGTTCGCGTTTTCGCCCATCCGGCGCCGGCGCGCCGCCGGCAGGCCCGCATACCACCCCATCGCATCGGCCAGCGCGGCCACATCACCCGTGGGTACGACCCAGCCGTTGAACCCGTCGCGCACGAGATGGACCGTCGCGCCCGCTGCCGCGGTGGAAAGAATGGAAAGCCCGGCGGCAGCCGCCTCGTGAATGGCGATTCCCCAGGCCTCGTAATGGCTCGGCACGAGAAGGCAATCGTGCTCGGCGAGCGCACGGGGAAGATCTCCCGGCTGGGTGAAGCCCTTGAGGCTGATCCCGTCCTCGCCCCGCAACAGGTGCTCGAGCGGCCCCGCTCCATAGACGCTGAGCGGCCAGGGACGGGCCGCGCCCGCCCGATACCGCCGATAAGCCTCGACCAGCAGGTCGACGCCTTTTTCAGATGACAGGCGACCGACATAACAAAAACTGTCCGCGAGTTTTCCGCCGCGTGCCCGGCAGACAGCGTCGAACGGCCCGTGATCGCAGGTAAGCACGCCCTGCCACACCCTGTCTTCGGCGAAGCCGAGGCGGCGGGCGAACTGCGCCTGGCGCTCGCCCGCAACGAAGGCGGCATCGAAGCGCGGGGCCAGAAAAAACGGTGCACTCAGCACGCCCAGATACTGGCGAGGCGTGCCCAGCCAGGGATTATCCATGCAGAGAACGCGGATCGTGTCTTTTGGCAGCCGGCGCATCATCTTCAAATAGCCGGCGTGGTTCCACGAACTCACGAGCACCACCTCGGGCGCGAAATCCTCGAGCTCCCGCCACAGGCGATCATCATCCACGATGCCGTCATGCGCATAGGCGTGAGGAAACCAGTCGAACAAGTCAGAATCGAAAGGCGACTGCGCGCCGGGCTTTTGGTAAGCGACGTACAGATCGTTTGTCCCGCGGCCGCCGCTGTCCTCTCCCGGCCCGTCCATCGCCGCGCGAAAACAGGCATCGAGATAGCCCGACAGCTCGCTCCAGAGGACCGCCAGCCTCATGGCTGACGCCCTGCGGGCTCGAGGTCCGGCAGGTCCGGGCGGGGCGGACTCAACAGATGATCGTGCACGCGCGTCGCGAGACCGGCCGGGTCGCGCGCCCATTTGGCGAGCCGGGCGGCCAGCCGGCAGGCGGGTTCAAACGGCCCCGGCGCATGACCCAATAGGCGCGCCTGCAGCGGGCGCAGGTCGGCCAGATATTTCTCCGTGAGCCGGCCGCTGCCGGAAATCGAGTCCTCATGCAGGGTGAAAAGCGACCAGTATTCGTCGATCACCTGGAACCGGCTGCCGGCACAGGCCATGTCAACGAACAATTCGGCATCCCAGCACGTCCGGTTCGCCGTGTTGAAACCGCCCACGCGTTCATAGGCTTGACGGCGAAAGAAACTGGATTGCTGCATCAGCAGCACCCCGCCATAGGCGTAAAGCCAGGGGTGGAAGCGGTCGGACCGCCGGCGCGCCAGCACCCTGCCGGTCCCGTCCACGACATAGCCATGACCGGAGATGACATCCACTTCCGGGCGGGCGGCGAATTCCGCCGCCACACGGGCCAGGGCGCCGGGCAGGAGGGCGTCATCGGCGTTGATATAGCCGCAAACATCACCCGTGACGCGGGCGAATCCCTTCTTGAGACCGTCCGCCGGCCCCTCATCGGGCTCGTCGATCAGGACGGCGATGCGGTCGGCGTATTGCCGGATGATCTCGCGGCTGCCATCGGTGGAGCCCGGGTCCACCACGATATACTCGATATCCGGGTGATCCTGCTCCGCGACCGAATTGAGGGCGCGGGCCAGGAACGGCGCCTGATTATAGGAGATGGTGACGATCGATATTTTCATGGCGCACCTCACTCCGTGACCCGGCCCTTGAGCAGATGGTCGCGGGCAAAGAGCAGGAACACGATGGAAAACGCCACGATCAGCCGCCGCTCCATTCCGAAGGGCGAGAACAGCACGTCCCACACATAGGCGATCCCGATAAAGGCGATGAGCGGCACGATGGGATGACGGATGAGAAACATACTGGTCAGCACGCTCAGGCACAGAACGACGTTCCAGCCCCAGAAGACCGCCCCCAGCACGCCCGCCTCGACCCACGCGCCGAAGAAATGGGAATGGCTCGGGATAAGATCGGAAAAGAACACCGTATCGCTGACCTCGTAGCCCTTGCGGCGCAAATCCAGCAGCATGGCGACATATTTGCGGTCCTTCGCCCACGACCCGTGGCCGATGATGGGTGAATCCATGATCGCGTGCGACGAGGCGTAAATCTCCATCCGCCCGCCCAGCAGGATTCCGTATTCGCCGCGGGCCTGGTCGAAGTATTTTTCCCGGGCGGTTTCGCCGAGCGCGCCCGACATGGCGGCATAGGAATAGACCTCCTGCATCAGCATGGCGACCAACGCGCCACCTGCCAGAATGACCGCTGCGCGGCCCGGTGAAAAACTGACACGGCGAACCCTGTTGCGGGCCAGGAACATCTGGACGGAAATATAGGCGACCGTCGCCAGTGTGATCGCGCCCAGCGCGCGGGCGCCCTCGAACAGCAAAAACATCGACATGGCGAAGAGTGCCAGGACCGGGATCGCCATGTGCCCCCGCCGGTACGCGGGCTCGATGAAAACGGTGATCGCCATGACCGACGCGAAGCCGAGGCCGAACTTCCACGGTTTTTCGACCATGTAGTCCGTGGGATTGAATTGAACCATCAGGAATGTGCCGAGCGCGAAGCCAAGGGCCAGGATGGACATGCGCCGCGGCCGGTTATCGATGAGGATGTAGAGCACGGCGAAATTGATCATCAGAAAGATGATCTTGGACCAGCCGCGGCTGTAATCGCCGAACGGCGTGTCGCGGATGATATCGGTCGCGATCTGGGACATCAGCCAGATGACGCCGAGCAACAGCACCATGGCCGGGCCGCGCTCCACAAGTTTCTGACCCCGGAACAGCACGAGGAACGGGAAGGCCGCGATCATCAGCACTTCCGAGAAGAGCAGGCGGCCGACAAGATTGATTTCGAGAAAGAGCACGGCCGGAATCAGGAAGAGGAAGGCCTCGGTGGCGATTTCCTGCCCGTCCCGGCGCGGCCGGTTCGCATCCGGCGCCCCGGCCGGATCGGACCGGGTCGCGCCGGACATGCGTGACAGTCTCGTATCCAAGGACGGTTCCCCCTGCTTTCCCGACCCCCGCGGCCGGGCGGCGGCCGGTCGCCGCGCGCGAGACTAGCACCCTGCCCCGCGGCGCAACAGGGCGGCTAGGCCAGTCTCCCGGCGCGGAGACGGCGCAGGATTCCCGGCAGCCAGAGGGCCATCGGGATCCCGGCGAACACGTAGAGCGCCAGCACATTGCCCCAGGCGATACCGGCGACGCCGAGCGTGCCGGCCAAGACCAGCTTCGCGATCACCGCGCTTATGGCGACCGCGATCAGTACCGCGAGTTCGAATTTCAGTTCGTGGATCCCGTTGAGAAGCACTGTCACGCAGAGCCAGGCGGCACTGCCAATGGCATAGAGGGCCAGCGCGATCAGGAACGACAGCGAAACAGTGACCGCGTCGCCGACCCAGAGACGCAGAATATCGGAGCCGAAGACGACAAAGACGATGGCAAAACCTGTCGTCAGCACGAGCGCCAGCTTGACCGTGCGGCCGAATGCGCGCGCCGCCCAGGCGCCTTCGCCCCGTGCCTGCGCCTCGCCGAAAGCCGGCCAGAACGGATTGACGAGCAGCGCCACCACGACCGCGGCGAGCGAGAACATGCGGAAGGCGACCGCGTAATCCGTGACCGCTTCCGGGCCGAGGATGTGAGCGGCGATCAGGTTATCGGACCAGAAGGCGACGGCGTTGACGGCGATCAGGCTGAAAAACAACACCCCCTGGCGGGTCAGGTCGAGAGCTTCGCCCCAGTGAAAGAGATCGAGGCGCGGTCGCAAATGCGGGCGCCGGCGGCCGAACAGGACAAGGCCATTGACGAAACTGGCAACCAGCGGGATTCCTGCGGTCGCCAGCACCAGCCAGACGAGACCGCCTTCGAGATAAATCACCAGGAGAATACCCGCCAGGCTGGCGAGGCGGCCGGCACTTTCCCAAATCCCGTTGATAAAGCCTTCCTGAAATCCCACCTGGGTCTGGGTCACGACGCCAAGGGGCAGGCCCGCGAGCACGCAAGCCACGAAGGCGAGCATCGCGGGGCCCGCCTCACGCGCCGCCTGATCCGTCGTGACATTGAAGACCTGCGCCCAGGGCACATAAGGGTAGACGGCGAGGAAAAGCATCGCCATCACCAGGGCGATGCCGCAGAGAAGCACGAAGGCGTTGCTGATCGCGCGGTGCTGGCCGGCCGTATCGTCCCGGCCATGTGCCGCCGTCAGCCTGTTGAGAAGGCTGGTATCGAGACCGAGATTGGCGAGCGCGAGAAAGAACACGAGCGAGCTGATGGTCATCCAGAGCCCGTAACGCTCCGCACCGAGATAATCGACGGTAAGCGGCACGGTGATCAGGATCGTGATCATCCCGATGACGCGCGAGAGCGCGCCGGCGAGACCGAACAGCGTCGTCCGGCGGTAGCGATCGCGCGAACGGCCTCTGGCGCTGTCCCCGCCCACCCCCTCGCCACGCATGATCCCGGCCAGTTCGCGCAGCTTCTGGATAAAGGGAGCTATCACGGGCCAGCCAACCATGCCGCGCTGCCCTCAGGCTTCCGCCTGAAGAACGCGCTCGAAATAGGCGATGGTGTTCTTGAGACCGGTCTCGAGATCGACGGCGGGCGACCAGCCGAGCGCGGACTTGGCCAGCGTGATATCGGGACGGCGCTGCCTCGGGTCATCCTCGGGCAGGGGACGGCGCTCGATTTCCGAGCGCGAGCCGGTCATCTCGATGATTTTCTCGGCCATCTCGCGAATGGTCATTTCCGCCGGATTGCCCAGATTTATGGGTCCGGTGACCGAGGCCGGTGTCTCCATGAGGCGCACGAGGCCCTGGACCAGGTCCGAGACATAGCAGAACGAGCGCGTCTGGGTTCCTTCACCATAAATCGTGATGGGCTCGTTCCTGAGTGCCTGGACGATGAAATTCGATACCACCCGCCCGTCATTCAGGTGCATGCGCGGGCCAAACGTGTTGAAGATGCGCGCCACCTTGATTTCCAGCCTGTGCTGGCGCCAGTAGTCGAAAAACAGCGTCTCGGCGCACCGCTTGCCCTCGTCATAGCAGGCGCGCACGCCTACGGGGTTGACGCGGCCGACATAGGATTCCGGCTGCGGGTGCACATCCGGATCACCATACACCTCGCTGGTCGATGCCTGCAGGATGCGCCCGCGAATCCGTTTGGCAAGGCCCAGCATGTTGATGGCGCCATGGACATTCGTCTTGGTCGTCTGCACCGGATCGCGCTGGTATTGAATGGGCGAGGCCGGGCAGGCGAGGTTATAAATTTCGTCGACTTCGACATAGAGCGGAAAAGTGACGTCATGCCGGATCAGTTCGAAATAGGGATGGCCCAGCAGATGGGCGATGTTGGCCTTGGTGCCAGTGTAAAAATTGTCGACGCATAGGACATCGTGCCCCTTTGCCACGAGGTCGTCGCAAAGATGGGACCCAAGAAATCCCGCGCCGCCGGTTACCAGTATTCTCTTTCTTTCGTGCACCACACCCCCTGTCCAGTTACCTGTCCTGTTACCTGGCCTGTTACCTGGCCTGTCACCCGGCCGTCGCCGTCCGGATCAGGTTGACAGAAATTCCTGCGTATCGTCTTCCAGAACCAGGCAGGTCAACCGCCCGGTTGCGAAAGCGCCTGTATCTATGCCGATGCGATTGTGACGTATTTCGGGATCGTCTGTAATGGTGTGGCCGTGGATGACAACCTGACCGAAATCGGCATCGCTCGACAGGAAGGGCCCGCGAATCCACAAGAGGTCGTCGGCCACCTGATCGTCCAGCGCCACGCCGGGACGGATGCCGGCATGCACGAAGGCGAAATCGCCCTCGACATGGCTGAGCCGAAGATTCTGCAGGAATGACAGATGCGGTTTGGGGAGGACCCGGCGAAACTCCGCCTGAAGCTGGCGCAGGGACTCGTCAGTCGGATCGAAGCGCCTCGGTTTCAGCCCGTAACTCATGAGGGTGGCGTCGCCGCCATATTGCAGCCAGCCCCGCGCCACCTCGTAGTCATCGAGGAAATCGAGCAGGATGATTTCGTGATTGCCCATGAGATGCACGGTCTCGAAATCGGGCAGGGGGTCGCTCAGCAGCAGATCGATGACCGCGCGGCTCTGCTCGCCGCGGTCGACGTAATCGCCCAGAAATACGACGACCGCCTCGGGGGCCGCCCGGTGCTGGCGGACCTCTCGAATCCGGTCCAGCAGTTCCGCCAAAAGGTCCGCGCGGCCATGAATGTCGCCGATCACGAACACCACCCGGCCTGGCGGAATTTTCGGGCGCGACGATTGCGGACGGTTTTTTCTCCTGGCTGCGGATTGCTTCGAGTCCATGACCCATCGATAGCAGAATTCCGGCCCCCCGAACACGCCCTAACGCTATGATCCAGTGGCATTTTTCTTGTTTTTGGCAGCCCGTGGCCGAGGCTGCGAGCCAGCGCCGCAAATTTTCCTATGGCCCGGTCATAGGAATTGCCGAGATTTTTCAAACCTGTAGGTTTAGGGTCCCGAACTGGCCTCCCGGTGACAATCACGGCTTCTCAAGGCGGTTCCATGGACGCGGAAACAAAGCGCAGCGCCCCTGGCTTTCCCGAGAAGGAAGGCGCCGCACGAGACAACGGCAAACAGGCCGGCCCGGCCCAGCGCCGGCGGGTGGGCCTGGCCTCGAGCCTGGAGACGATCCTCTCGGGCTCGCTCCGCGGCCTTGAATTCCTCATCGTGCTGGGCGCCGGCTCGCTCGCCTACATCCTGCGCCACGATGCGGTGCCCCCCACCTCCTACCAGCTCGCCATGCTGATCGGCGCCGTGCTGGCGGTCTATTTCATGCAGGTGGCGCGGCTTTACGATTTCCGGTTGCTGCGCGACGTGACCGGGCAGGTGGGACCGCTGACGGCAAGCTGGCTGGGTGTGACGCTGACCCTGATCGCGGCCGCGTTCTTCACCAAGACTTCCGAGGATTTTTCCCGCATCTGGGGCGGGCTGTGGCTGCTTGGCAGTTTCGTCGGCTTCATCGTCGCGCGCGTCTGGGTCGCCTCGCTCATTGCCCACTGGCAGAATTCCGGCCGGCTGGTGACCCAGACAGCGGTTGTCGGAACACCCGATTTCGCCCGGCGACTTGCCCGGCTGATCGGTACCAAGGAAGCCCTCGGCATCAAGGTCCTGGGGCTTTTCCGCGGGCCGGGCGCCAGCGCACAGGCGGCCGACCCGGACGCACCGCTTGCCGATTTCGAACACCTTCTCGCGATGATCCGCAGCAACCAGGTCGACCAGGTCATCCTCGCCTTTGCCGGCGACGATACCGGCCTGCGCGCAAGCCTGGACCGTCTGAAGGAGTTGCCCGTGCCGGTAAGGCTGTGCCCGGGGCCCACCGTGCTGGATGTGCCGTCACTTCAGTTCAGCGACGTGTCGGGCGTGCCGGTCCTGAATGTCTACGACCAGCCCTTCCGGGGCTGGAGCCGGGTCTTCAAGCTTCTGGAAGACCGGATCGGCGGCGCGATTCTGACCGTGCTCGTCCTGCCGCTCGCCCTTCTGATCGCCCTGGTGGTCAAAATCACCAGTCCCGGACCGGTCCTCTTCCGGCAAAAAAGATATGGTTTCAACAATAACGAAATCACCGTGCTGAAATTCCGCACCATGTATATCGAGAGTGACGAGGGGCGGGGCAGCGACCTGAAACAGGCAACGCGCGGCGATCCACGTGTGACCCCCTTTGGCCGATTTCTCCGCCGGACGAGCCTTGATGAAATCCCGCAACTCTGGAACGTGTTGCGCGGGGACATGTCGCTGGTGGGCCCGCGGCCACACGCCGTGCCGCATAACAAGTATTATGCCCGGCTGATCGGCGAATATCTGAGCCGTCACCGGGTCAAGCCCGGCATCACCGGCTGGGCGCAGGTCAACGGCTTCCGGGGCGAGACGGAAACAACCGAACAAATGCACAAGCGTGTCGAATATGATCTCTACTACATCGAGAACTGGTCACCCTTTCTGGACCTGAAAATACTTTTCCTCACGCCCTTCGTCGGGCTGGTGCACAAGAACGCGTATTGATATGGCTCCTGTGACTCGAAGAGCGACTGCCCCATCGGCCGGGCGCCTGGCGGAACGGATCGTCCTCTACGGATTTCTCGCCATCGTCTTTCTGGCGCCCCTGCCCTTCGGCAGCAACCGTCCCTGGTCATGGAGCATGCTGAGTCTGTCCGTGGGCGGGCTGCTCTTCCTCTGGGCGGTGGCCGCATGGCGCGCGCCCGGCCTTGTCCGCGTGCCGGCGACCTGGCACCTGCCACTGACCATTCCCTTCGTCCTCTTCCTGCTTTGGGTCGCGGTCCAGGCGGCGAGCTGGACGCCGGCATCCTGGCATCATGAAGCCTGGGCCGAGTTCGAGGCCATGCTGGGCCACGATTTCGCCGGCGCCATCAGCCTCAACCCCGAAGACAGCTGGACCGAGATGATGCGGATCATCGCCTATGGCGGCGCCTTCTGGCTTGCCATGCAACTGGGCCGGGAACGCGCGAACGCCGTCTTGCTGACCGAAACGATTGTCGCCGCAACCGGCCTTTATGCTTTTTACGGTCTTGTCGTTTATTTTTCCGGCAACGATTTTGTCCTCTGGTATCCCAAATGGGCTTATCCCGAGGTGCTCACAAGCACCTTTGTCGGCCGGAACAACTACGCCACCTATGCCGGCATGGGGGTCGTCGTCGGGCTGGCGATGGTCTTTCGCGAAATCCGCAATACGGCGCGACACGACGTCCTGACCAGGCACAGTTTTTTCGATCTGACCGAAAAATTGCGGCTGCGCGCATTTCTGCTGGGACTGGCGGTGCTCCTCAACGGATTCGCGTTGTTGCTGACACAATCGAGAGGCGGCTTCCTCGCGACATTGGCCGGCGTCATGACGTTTGGTTTCGTCATCATGCGGCGCCGGCAAGTCGGGTTGAGAACATGGATTTTGTCACTTGGTGGCCTTCTGGTTGCGGTCGCGTTTTTCATGCAGATCGCCGGGGCGGGCCTGGTGTCGCGGCTGGGGCAGACGGAAACGGGCGAAGCCGATTCGCGCTCGGAAGCGTATGCCCTGTCGCTTGAAGTGATCCGCGACCATCCCTGGATAGGGACCGGGCTGGGAACATACCAGGAAGTGTTTCACCGCTACCGCGACCGCGACATGTCCTCGCTGACACCTGATTCGGATCACGCGCACAACACCTATCTCGAGCTTTGGCTGGAGACGGGCCTGATCGGCTTCGTTCTGCTGATGAGTCCGATTGTGTTGGTGACGCTGGCGGTCGCACGCGCAGCCATCACGCGTCGGCGCAGCTATACCTTCCCGGCCGCCGCACTGGGTGTGGCGGTCCTTGTGGGCGTGCACGCGCTGGCTGATTTCAGCGTCGAGATGCCGGCCGTGGCGCTGACATTCGTGGCCCTCCTCGGGCTCGGTTACAGCCAGTCGCGTCACGTGGGTGAGGAGTTCACCTGAGCGCCGGCCCTGCCGCGCCCTGTCGGGGTGAAGAACAGACGCTTCTAGAAATCGCGCCGCATGAGATAGATCCGGTCGAATTCGGCGCGGAGGGCGGGCTCCTCCACCAGAGCCGGCCGGATCATGTGGCCGGCCGTATGGCGACGGGCCAGACGGCCGAGGTCATAAATATCGTGGCGCGCGGCCGCAAGGAACTGGGTTTGCAGCAATCGGCGTGTCTCCGGGCCAAGGAACGGCCACAGCACGACCCCCAGCCGCGCGCGTTGCCAGACCAGTTTCGGCGAATAGGGCGCGACCAGAATGGCGTTGCGGAGCAGGCGGTCAGTGTCGGGCCCGATTCCGTCGAGCCGGAGGCTGGTCTCGAGCAGATGCGCCCACGCGTAGGGTTGGCTCGGGTTCAACTCGAGAGCCCAGAGATCGATCGCCCGCGCCGCCGCCAGAAATTCCTGCCCCCTGGGCGTCGTGTATCCGGCGAGGCGGGCCTGCGCCAGGCGAAGCGCACCCAGTTCGGCCGCCATGCCGCCTTCCTGGTGCCATTTGAGCCCGCGCACATAACCGTCAGTCGCGTCATTCAGATCTTCGACCGCGACCGTCTCGTCGGCCGCCAGCCGGGCGACCACGGCGCGGTGTGAGGCGGTGAACCCGCCGCCCATCATGCGCGGGAGTGCCAGGGCGATGAGCGCGACCGACAGAAGCAGAAGCCCGATAAGTCCCGATTTCCCCATCGTCCAATCCGGCCCGGCGATCAATCCGCGTAATACTTGTGATAGGAATCGAAGTAGTGGCTGGTGCGCCCGTGATCATAGGATGCGTGTTGATGGGCATCCACCTGGGTGAGCACCACGCCCGCCATGTCTGCCCCCGCCTCGATAAGCTGGCGGGCCGCGACGACGGACGAGTCCCGCCGCGTCTTCGCCCAGCGCACGCAAAAGACCACTTTATCCGCAAGCCGGGCCAGGATCAGCGTATCGGAGACCGCGAGCAGGGGCGGCGAGTCCAGAACGACGAGGTCGTAGTTGCGTGTAAATTGGTGGATCAGGCTGGTCATGTGCATCGATCCCAGCATGTCGGCCGGGTTGGGGGCGTGCGCGCCCGCGGTCAGAATATGAACGCCGGATTTCGTATCGAATTCGAGCACGTCGTCAAGCGTCACCTCTCCCAGGAGATAATCCGTCAGGCCCCGTTCGTTCGGAAGGCCGAGATATTCATGCACGGACGGGCTGCGCAGATCGCAATCCACAATGATTGCACGCTGGCCGGCCTTGGCGGCCGAGCAGGCAAGGGAAAGAGAGACCGATGACTTGCCTTCACGCGGCACGGCCGAAGAAACGACGACCGATTTCGGCGCCTTGTCGACATTACTGAGCATGAGCCCGGTTCGCAGCGATCGGACCGCCTCGCCAAAGACGGAATTGGGTCGTTCGACCGCGATTTCGTGGGGCATTTTCGCCGTGCCCCGACGGCGACTGGACGTACCGACCGCGGGCAGCACGCCGATGACCGGCAGCCCGAGCACCGTCTCGACCTGAGAAACGCTGCGGAAGCCTGCGTCGAGATACTCGACGACAAAGGCACCGAACACGCCCACACCGAGGGACACGATGAAGGCCAGCAGCACCAGGCCGCGCTTGTTCGGGAAATAGGGCCGGCCCGGCACCACGGCACGCGAGATGATCCGCGCATCCGCCTGCTGGAGGCTTTCATCCTGGATACGCGTTTCCTTGAGGCGCGTGAGCATGGTTTCATACAGGCGCTCGTTCGCTTCCACCTCGGTCTCGAGGGCGCGAATCGTAACCTCCGCCTCACTCTGCTGATCGATCCGGACGCGTAACCGTTCCAGCTCGTTCTCGATATTGGCTTCTCGCACACGGGCGAGCTCGGCCTCGTTCTCAAGATTTCGGGCGATCTTGACAACTTCGGTCTGAATGCTGTCGCGCAGTTCCTTGAGTTCGTTGGTCGCCAGGTCCAGCTTGGGATGGCCGTCACGCAACTGGGTGCGCAACTCGGCGATTTTCCGGGCCACCTGGGCTTCCTGTTCACGAAGGCGCTGGATAAGGGTCGAATCCAGAACCGCGGCGGCGGTTTCGAGACCGCCCTCGGACTCCATCAACTCGCCAACCTGTGACGCGCGGGCCTCTGCCTCGGCTCGCGCCGTGCGTGCCTTCGACAGATCGGCGCTGAGCTCGGCAAGCTGGGTTTGCAGAACGGAGGTGCCGGCCACCTCAACATAGCCCGAATCGCGACGGAACTCCTCAAGCCGACGCTTGGTCTCGACCAGCCGCTGGCGCAGATCCTCGACCCGCGTATCGAGCCAGGCCGTTGCCTGACGAGTGACGTCGGTCTTGCGGTTCAATTGGTCGAGAATGTAAACCTCGGCCAGGGTGTTGGCGGCCAGGGCGGCGAACTCGGGATCGGTCGAGATATATTCGATCGTGATCACGCGCGAACGCTCGGACGGCGTGATTTCGAGACCCGAGAGGAAATAATCGATCACATCCTCACGCCACTCGGCCTCCTCGGCCGCCACCTCGGCCTCGGACGGCTCGTCGTCGATATCGAGGCGATCACCATTAAGCACGTCCGGGGCGGGCAGGATCGCATCCACAACCGCGTCGCTCACGCCCTTGAGCCAGGTCTTGACGGTCCCGATCACGGCGCGGAACGCGCTTTCCGGCTCGTCCTCGCCGGTAAACAAAGGGTGCTCGGTCAGGTTCAACCGGTCCACGATCTGGGCCGCGAGTTCGCGCGACGACAATACGGCGGCCTGGGTTTCCTGGGTGTAGTAATCGTTGGACAGGCCCTGCGCGACGGAATCGATGTCGACCACGTTCTGCTTGCCGCTCTCCACGATGATATCGGCATCGGCGCTGTAAAGCGGCGTGAGCTGGTTTACATAGACCGCCGCCACGGCGGTGATGAACACGACGACGGCGGCGATCAGGACCTTGCGTCGCAGGAGGACCTCGAAGAGCGCCTTCAGGTTGAGAGCGGACTCGTCATCCTCCTGGCCGCCGAACCCGCGCGCGACTGCCGGCCGGCCGCGCCCGGCCGGGTCGTGGTGCTCCGGATCCTGGCCCGGACTTTCGAAGGGAATCGTGTTCGCCACGTGCCTGATCGTCCCTTGGCGGGACGACACGGGTCGCCCTCGCTCATGTTTCGCTGCCCGCGTCCGGGCCCCAGCCTCCGAGCAAGTTCCGGGCCAGGCCCGACCCGCAGGCCGGGGTCATCGCCCCCTTGCCGATCAAGCCGGCCTTCCCGAAAAAATCGGGTTAACCTAAGTATTTACCAAGGAAAATTAAATAGTTAATTGGACTATCTAAACTAAAAATGAAGATTAACTCTAAGATTACAATAAATTGTGTCTTTTACTCTTCAGGCCTACCAGAACTGGGGCGATCGGTCAGAACAGCCGGCGCTCCACCTCGAGCGTGTCACCTGGCAGGACGAGGTCTTCGAGATCGAGATAGTCGAAATCCGAGCCGTCAGCCTCGAGTCCGTCGCGCACGAGGACCACGTCGCTGGTCCGTGCCCGGCGGGTGAAACCACCCGCAATCGCCACCGCCTGGCGCACCGTCAGCCCGTTGACATAATCGTACCGGCCGGGCCGGTTGACCTCGCCCAGAATATAGAACGGGCGGTAATTGACGACATCGACGCTGACCCGCGGATTGACGAGAAAATCGCGATCGAGGACCGTGCTCAGCTTTTCATGAAATTGCGCGACCGTAAGCCCTCCCGCCTGGAGTTGGCCCACGAGGGGGATGGACAGGTTGCCCTGGCCGTCGACCTCGAATTCGCCCGAAAGATCGGCCTGGCCAAAAACCGTGACCTTGAGCTTGTCGCCCGGCCCGAGCTTGTAAGCTGTCGCAAGCCCCTGCCCGGCGTTCGAGCGAGCCGGGGGCGAAGCCGATTCCTGGGCCCGCGCGCCGGCCGGGCCGAGCCCGGTCGTCAGGCTGGCCCACACAAAAATCGTGGCAACGAGAAAAAGGCTGACTGTTTTCATTGGGATCATCAATCCTGCCTGACCTTGGCCTGACCTTGGCCAGATTTTGGCCAGATTTGGCCGGATTTGGCCGGATTTGGCCAGACTTGGCGAGACTTGGCCGGATTGGCTCGGCATCACCGCTAAGCCTGTGACGCGCCCGCTTGTCGGCGCCCGGCACAGCGGCCCAACTTATGTTTTCCTTTGCCGGTCCAAGTCAAGGGCCGCTCATGTCCGGGCGCCTGCCAAGCGCTCAATAAATCGTTACAGCTGGCTCCCCAAACTCAGGGTGATGCGGTTATTGGTGAAATTTGAGGTGGGGGAGTCCGACTCCCGCTCGTCGAACTCGTAATTCAGCCGCGCGAAAAAGAACCGGTTAATGAGGTATTTCACCCCGAGGGCCCCCGCGAAATTCTTGTCGACACGTCCGATGCCGCGGAATTCGTCGTGCTCGAACCCGACAAGACCATCAAAAATCACATTATGGAGAGGCGCGTAATCGACGCTCAACTCCACCATGTCGATCACGCGGCCCGACTGGGTGCTGGCGGTCGTCTCGCCGATCTCCCGCCCGAACTGAAGATCGAGCGTCATGAGATCCGTCGGGTTCCACAGGACCCGCCCCTCATAGGACAGCCCGCCGATATCCTTGAGGCTGGGGGATTCAAAGAGTTCGCGTTCCCAGCCCACGCCGACCTCGACGAAGGTGACACCGGATGCGTCCCAGGTCACGCCGGCGCGCGCGCGGTAGCTTTTCGAGTCCTTGTCCAGCCCGCTGCGGTCCGTTCCCAGAACGAACTGATCGGTCCCGACGGCTGGCTCGATGAACAGGGTCGTGCCGGGTGAGACGGTGTAGCCGACACGCTGGACCAGCTCCAGCGTGTCCTCGTCGCGCGTATCGTTGTCGATATCCCCCGTGTCCCGCCAGTCTGCGCGCCGGCCGCTCAGGCGGGTGCGCAACAGGCCGACATCCGAATCGTATTCGAGCGTGGATTCGAATCCGTAATTCAACTGGCGCGCTGGCGACGGCGAGGCGCGCAGGGAATCCAGGGATGAGCGCGATTCCGTCTCGCGTTCGACGAAGACCGAGGATCGCAGTGTGGTGAAGAGCCCGATATCCAGCCGGTTTTCGAACGCTGCCCGGTAATCGAAGTAATCCTCGCTGTTGAAATCGCGGTGCCGCGCGTATTCCGAGGACAGTTTCAGCGCGACGCTGTGATTTACCCAGTCCGATTCGATCTCGATCTCGGGATTGGCGATAAAGATGACGTCATCGGACTCGTTGGCGTTCTCGCGGAAAATGTTGTCGTCATAAACGGTTTCAAGCTCGAGCTTGGGCCTGATCTCGAAACTCGCAAGCTTGGGCATGAGGTACATGGATTGCGGCCGGCGCGGCTGGCCGAGAGTTTCGCCGACCGCGTACCAGAGTTGGCGTGCGTTCACGCCGATGGGGTCGTATTCCGGACGCGGTTCGTTGCGAACCGATTCCCTCTCCGCCGTGCCCGCTTCGATCGCCTGGGCCCAGCCCGGTGATTCCGGCATGGCGAGAAAGAGCGCCAGAGCGAGGATCGGGATCCGGACGCTGGCCGGCCGGGGCGCGGACACCGGCGGCGGCGCGGTCGTGGCGATAGGGGGACGCAGTGACACCCGGTTCACCGCGGTCCTTGCCGCCGCGACAGGGCGCACATCTTAGTTCGGGCTTGGAACGGCCACATCCGCGAATTCCGGGTCAGGCAATCCCAGGGCATCGAGCAGTTGTTCCTGACCGGTATCGGGCAGGACGTCCGTCAGTGTCTCCGACACGGCCTGGGCGACCTGGGATTCCAGCTCGTAAATCTCGTTCAGGTTCACCATGTATTCTTCTGCTTCTGCGCTGGGCGCAAACTGGCTCTCCTGGTCGGCCGGCTCGATCACGGCGCCGGTCAGGTAGCTCTTCAGCTGATTGCGGTTAAATCCCGGGATTTCAAGATCGAGCTCGCCATTGGTGACCACCACCTCAATGACGATCGCCCCGCCCTGGTCACCCGAGAAACTGCGCGAGCCTTCGATTACACTCCGGGAATCGTTCCCCAGGATCGACATCGGCGTCCACTGGTCGGGCCGTGTCGTCTGAATCCGGATGGGCACTCCATTGACCCGGATGCCCGATCCGAAGGGCGCGAAGAGCGTTGGATCGCCAATGTCTTCCGTCAGCAGCACGAGACGATAGGTACCGTTCTTCAGCGCCACCTTGAACCCCTCGAGCCCGATGATACCGTCATCCAGCACGCTGCCCTCGCCGGGGCGGCGAATGGCCGAGCCACCCTCGGCATTGAGGCGGATCCGCGGATCGTTCGCCGCGATTCGTTCGAACCCTGCGGCCGCCGGCGCGTCGGGCGGGCCGAAATCGAAAGCGAAGGTCCCTTCGCGCGGTCGAAAATCGCGTTCCACGCCGACCTGAATCACACGCGACGAGCTCAGCCCCGTGGCCGCGACCTGGGCGACCCGGCTCACGGCTGCCGTCACCTGCTCCGCGTTACCGCCCGCATCCTTGAGTGCGAGCAGAAGCTGGCGGGCCCGGCGCGCGACCACCTTCGGGCTTGCTTCGCCCTGGCGCAGATAGGAATCAACCAGCGCCATGCCGTCCTCCGAGCCGGAAAGCGCGCCGGTCAATGCGGCCGGCGGCACCGGTTCGAGCGCGGGATCGCCTTCGGGCGCGGTCTGGGCCAGTACCGGCCCGGCAAGGCCGAGGATGAGGGACAGGACGAGAGCGAGGGACAGACGGGCCCCGGCAAGTCCCGAGCCCGTGTTGATCCGTCGAAGACGTGTCCCAGCGTGAGGCGAAGCCATGATCCGATCCCTTCCCGTCCGAACATTCCCCGGAACTCGTTTCGGCCCGGTAAACGGGCCCAAATTCGCCCGGCCCGGCCGCGCGCATCGATGCGCCGCGCGCAAGGCGCCGCAAGTATAGTGCCACTGGCCCCGCCGAGGATAGATTCTTGACGCTATTCCCGGCACTTAAGAAACGCCCGGCCGGCCTGGCCCGGCCGCCTTGCGGCAAGGACGTCTGAGACGTCCCGTCTCCTCATACACATTCATTTTGACTTGCAAAATGGGAATTTTTGCCATTTTGCAGGATCGGAACCGGGTCTGGCGCCTGGCTGAACCCCGAATTTCGGCATATTCAGCGGATATTAAGAAATAAATCCGAATGTTAACCATCCCGCGGGGTGAGCCGCGGGACGGACCGCCGGACCGAGGCTGTCGGCCGGAAAACATGGGCCGGAAAACGTGGCCGGAAAACATGGGCCGGAAAACGTCGGCCGGAAAACATGGGCCGGAAAAAGGGGACGAGGATGCAGGACGGCCTGACTGACATTGAACCGGGCATGACCGAGGGCGCGCCCGGGCTGGAGCGGCGCATGGTACTGCGCGTCCTGCACCGCTGGCGGGAGGTCTCGGGCGAGCACGCCATGCCGCTGATCGGGGACGTCAGCGCCGAGGCGTTCCGGGAGTTCTGGCCTTATTGCTTCGTCCTGGATTTCACCCGGGGCGAGGAAAATCCGGTATTCCTTGAATTCGGCGAGGAGCTTGAAGAGATCTGCGGACGCAATATGGCGCGACGGCCGGCGAAAGAGACCCCGGCCCCCACGGTGATGAGCGAAAGCTTCCGCTACTGCTACGAGGTATTGCGCAAGAAGGTCCCCGTCACTCGCGGCGGGGAGTTGCGCCAGGGAAACGGAACCCTGGTTCTCTATCGGTCCGTGCTCCTGCCGATCACCACCGGGGGCGAGGACGTAACGCATATTCTGGGCGCAGCCAACTGCCGCGTTGCCGCCACCGGCAGCGCGGAATAAACGGAGCAACTTTTGGGCAAGATCGTCTCATACGAGCTTCAGACCTACCGCATGGGGACTTGGAAGATTGATTCAATCTTCGATGACAAGGAGCTCGCGCTTTTTGAAGCCCGGCGCGTGGCCGAAAGCCGGCGGCACAGTGCGGTGCGCGTCGTGCAGGAAGACTACGACGAAAACACCAACGACACGACGAACCGCATCGTCTATCGCAGTTCAAGCGTCGCCGAGAGCAATAATCAGGCGGCCGAAAAACAGCGCCAGATGAAGCGGCCGGCGGCCGCCAGGCCGACCGGCGGCGGCGAGATCATGGGCAAGCGCCGGGCCGCGGCGCCGCAGAAAGACAACACCTTTTCTTTTGGAATCATCCTGACGGCGGGCAGCATCCTGCTTCTCGGCATCGCCGCCATGCTGGCGCTCCACTACGTCGCCAACTCTCTCTGAGCCGGTAGGCTCGGCCTTCATCTCTGAGCCGGTAGGCTCGCCCTCGCCTGCTATTGCGGCGCGCGCTTCGCCAGAATCCGTTGCAGGGTGCGGCGATGCATGTTCAAGCGCCGCGCCGTTTCCGAAACATTGCGATCGCACTGATTGTAGACGCGCTGGATATGTTCCCAGCGCACCCGGTCGGCCGACATCGGTTGTTCGGGCGGCGGCGGTAACGGATCGGCCGTGGCAAGAAGCGCCGATTGGACTGCGTCGGCATCCGCGGGCTTGGGCAAGTAGTCGACGAAGCCCGCCTTGACCGCCACCACGGCCGTCGCGATATTTCCATAGCCCGTAAGCACGATGGCCCGCACATCAGGGCGCGCGGCACGCAACTCGCCGACCACATCGAGTCCGCTGCCGTCCTCCAGCCTCAAATCGACGACGGCATAGGCCGGGCGGAATTCGCGGGCCACGACCACGCCCTCTGTCTTGCTGCCGGCGGTCCGCACATCGAAGCCGCGGCGCTCCATCGCGCGGCCGAGCCGCTCGCGCAGGGGACCGTCATCATCCACGATGAGAAGCGACATATCGCGGCCGGCCGCCCGGTGATCGGCCGCCGCCCGGCGCGTCACATTATCCGCCGTGTCCTGGTCCGCCGCGTCCTGGTCCGCCGTGTCCTGGTCCGTCATGTCCCCGTCCGTCGTGCGCTGGCTGTTCCTGTGGCGATATCGCACCCTTTCGGGCGCGGCGCGGTAGAGTATACGTCGGATTTATATGGGCCGATCACGGCGTCACGTCCAGAGCCTCGCGCGGCCAGAGTATGGTGACCCGGGCGCCCCCCAGCCCCTTGCGGCTGGCGGGTGACGGGTTGGCGAAATCAAGCGTCGCACCCATGCGCCCCAGCAGGGTTTCGGCGATGAAAATGCCCAGACCCAAATGTTCTCCCGTGCCGGACCGGCTCGAGAGATAGGGCTCGCCGAGGCGCGCCAGGATGGCCGGCGGAAACCCGGGGCCATCATCCAAGAGGCGAACTTCCACGGACGTGGCCGACCAACGGATCTCGGCGACCACGCGGTGACGGGCAAACTGCAGGGCATTTTGCACCAGATTTCCGAGTCCGTGCATCAGTTCGGGTGTTCGCCGGACAACGGGTTCGGGGTTGTCTTTGTCGGCGTGGCGGTCCACGTCGAAAGCCACCCCAGGACCGGTGCCATCGTCCGCGAATTTTTGACCAAGCTCCGCCATGAGTTGGGAGAGTGGCAGGGTCTCGAAACGCAGGAGTGCTTCTCCGGCATTGGCGCTCGAGAGCCGTCCGAGGCTGGCCAGGATATCGCGGCACCGCGCGACCTGTTCCGTCAGAAGCTGCAAATCGTCGCGCACGTGGTCGGGCGCATCGGCCAGCGCCTCGCTGCTCAATTCCTTGACCGCGACCGCGATAGTCGAGAGCGGACTGCCCAGCTCATGCGCCGTGGCCGCAGCCATTGCCCCCAGTTCCGACACGCGATGTTCGCGATCGAGCGCCAGTTGCGTCGCGCCGAGCGCGTTGGACAGGCGCCGCGCGTCCTCGGCCACCCGCCAGCCATAGGCGGCGATCAGGCTGGCACCAAGCACCAGCGCCACCCAGAGGCCGAGGACATAGACCGTCGGGATGGGCGGCGCGGCACCTTGCCAAGGCAGCGGCTCGTGCCAGACCGCCAGCACCGAGATACAGGCAACGCAAAGTGCCCACAACAGGATCATGCGAAAGCGCGACAGGATTGTCGCCGCGATCGTCAACGGCCCCATCAGGAGAATTGAAAAGGGGTTTAGCAGGCCGCCCGTCAATTGCAGCAGGGTCGCAAGCTGCAACACATCGAAGGCGAGATACCATGTGGCTTCCCGGTCGCCCAGATGAAGATGGCGTTGCGTGCGCCAGGTCAGCACCAGGTTGAGCGCGGCCGACGCGGCCACCGTCATCATGGCGAGGTCGATGGGCAGATGGAAGCCCATCAGATAATGCACCACGAGGACGGTGATCGCCTGGCCGGTGACAGCGATCCAGCGGATCAGAACCAGCGTGCGGGCGCGCACCCGCGCCGGGCGGCCCATGTCGATCTGGCTCTTGTCCAGCGCGGTGGCCGCCACCGCGGGCGCACCATTCCCCCCTGTCGCGGAATTGGCCGGATCGGAAAAAGACGCCATTGGCACCGGACCCCGAATAATCAGTTGATCGAACTACCGCGCAGGCCGCCATCAATGATGTTATAACGCGCACGCAGTCACCAGACCAGAAACCGCCTCCTTGCCCGCTAGAAAGTCCTCTCACCCATGTCCGACGTTCCGTTTGCCGTGATCGATGTCCGAAACCTGGTCAAACATTTTGGCTCAACAGCCGCGGTAGACGGCATCAGCTTCACCGTCTCGGCCGGTAGCACCACGGCGCTTCTGGGCGGCAATGGCGCGGGCAAGACGACAACCATTTCGATGCTGCTGGGGCTCCTGCTGCCGACCAGCGGCGAAATCCGGATTCTGGACCAGGACATGCTGCGCCATCGCTTTCGCGTTCTGCCACGGCTCAATTTTTCCTCACCCTATGTCGATCTCCCCCACCGGCTTACGGTGTATGAAAACCTGCGCATCTACGCGAACCTCTATGGCGTCCCCGACCCGGACGCGCGGATCGACGGCCTCGCATCCGATCTCGATCTCACCCCGCTTCTGACACGGCCGACCGGACGACTTTCTTCGGGACAGAAAACCCGCGTCGCCCTCGCCAAGGCACTCCTGAACGAGCCCGACGTGCTGCTCCTCGATGAACCCACCGCCTCGCTCGATCCCGACACGGCGGATTTCGTTCGCCGCTATCTCAGCGACTACCAGAACCGGACCGGCGCCACCATCCTGCTCGCATCGCACAACATGACCGAGGTGGAGCGGCTGTGCGACCGGGTGCTGATGATGAAGAACGGCACGATCGTGGATCGCGGCGCGCCCGACGAGCTGATCCGGCGCTATGGCCGGCGTGATATGGAGGAGGTGTTCCTGCATATCGCGCGGGACACGCCCGAAGCCGATCGGGCGGAGGCAGGATCATGACCGCCGAGTTCGACCGCGGCCCAGGCGGCTCCCCGCTCCGGCGCATCGGGGCGATGGTGATGCGCTATGTCTATCTGCTGCGTGGCTCATGGCCGCGAATTCTCGAGCTCTGCTACTGGCCCACGGTGCAGATCATCCTCTGGGGCTTCATCACCCAGTTCTTCATGACCAACAGTTCCTGGGTCGCGCAGGCAACCGGCATCCTGCTTGCGGCGGTCCTGCTATGGGACATCATGTTCCGCAGCCAGCTCGGCCTGTCCCTGTCTTTCATGGAGGAAATGTGGTCGCGCAACCTGGGTCAGCTCATGGTCACGCCCCTCCGCCCGCACGAGCTCATTCTCTCGCTCATGACCATGAGCCTCATCCGCACCCTGATCGGCATCACGCCGGCCGCGCTGCTGGCCATCCCCCTCTATCAGTTCTCGATTTTCGAACTGGGCCTGCCGCTGGTGGCCTTCTTCGTCAATCTCATGGTGATGGGCTGGGCCATCGGGCTCCTGGTCTCGGCCCTGGTGCTGCGCCTGGGGCTGGGCGCGGAAAGCCTCGCCTGGCTGACAATTTTCGCCGTCGCCCCCGTCAGCGGAATCTATTATCCGATTTCCGTTCTGCCCGGCTGGCTGCAGCCGGTTGCCTGGGCGCTCCCCTCGGCCCATGTCTTCGAAGGAATGCGCGCGGTGCTGATCGAGGGGGTGTTTCGCACTGATTTGTTCGCGAGTGCCATGGCGCTGAACGTCGTCTATATCGTCGCCGCGGCCGGATTCTTTCTGTGGATTTTCGAGATTGCGCGCAAGCGCGGCCTGCTTCTGAATATCGGCGAGTAACCGCCGGCCGCGCCGGCATCACCAGTACTTCATGGTGGCCGAGACCGTCGTTTCAGGCCCTTCGAGCGTGATTGCGGCGTCTTCAAAATCCGGCGCCGAGAGAAAGACGACGGGATCGCGGGAAAACCCGAATCCCTCGCGCGGCAGGCCCAGAAAATTTGTCCGGAACCTGTCGTCTCCGTCAGCGTCATGGAAAAACGCGATGGCATAGCGCCCGGGCGCCAGCCCGTTCGTCACCACCTGCAGGCTGCCTGGCGTCGCCGGTACGGCGATCTTGCGAATTTCCTCACCCTCGGGAAACTCCCCGGCCCGGTCGAAGATGGCGATCCGCACGAGACCGTTCGCGTTTCTGATCCCATGCAGATCAAGCACGAGCCGGGCGCCGGTTTCGCGCGCGGCCGGTTCCGGCCTCTCCGTCTGCCCCCGCACCGCACCGCCCGCAGGCGTCGCCCCGAGAAAGACCGCAAGCAGAACCACGGCCAGCCGGCACCGGCACCTGGGCCATGCCTGGCGGATCATGACGCAGCCTCCCGTGGCCGGCCATCGCCAACGCCCATATCGCGGAGTACCGCCGCCACCGCCTCGACGGCGCGGGCCATGTCGTCCGGCGTCAGGTGCCCGATACATCCCATGCGAAAACTTTCGGCCGCGGTAAGCTTGCCCGGATAGATCACAAATCCCCGCGCGGCCAGCGCATCGTAAAATTCGGGGAAGCTGAAACCGGGCGCGGCCGGCATGCGAAAGGTCACGATGATCGGCGCCTGCAAGGCCGGGGGCAGAAGCGGCACGAAGCCTAGTCTGCCCATGCCTTCCACCAGGGTCCGGCAGTTCATGGCATAGCGTCGAAAGCGCCCGGCGACACCGCCCTCCGCCTCGTGCTCGGCAAGCGCTTCGGCCAGCGCGGCCAGGACATGCGTGGGCGGCGTGAACCGCCACTGGCCTGTCGCCTCCAGCACCTGATTCTGCTCGTAAAGATCGAACGAGAGCGAGGCCGAATTCCCCGCGCAGCCTGCCAGCTCCTCGCGCCGGATAACCGCGAAGCCGAGCCCCGGCACGCCTTCGAGGCATTTATTGGATGAGGCGATGACCGCCGCCAGCCCGAGCCGGGCGGCATCCAGCGGCAGCGCGCCAAAGCTGCTCATGGCATCGACAATGAGCGCCCGGCCGGCCGCGCGACAGACGCGCGCCACATCGGCGAGCGGATTGAGAATGCCCGAAGTCGTCTCGCAATGGACCATCACCACATGGGTGATGTCGGCCTCGCGCTCGAGTGTGCGTGCCACGTCCCTCGGTGCGATGGGGACGTCCTCCGCCCAGGTCAGGGTGACGACGCGCTTCCTCTGGCGCTGGAGGATGGTTTCGATGCGCCGGCCGTACGCGCCGTTGATCAGGACCAGGGTCCTGTTCTCCGGCGCGATCAGCGTGGCGAGCGTCGCCTCGACGGCAAACGTGCCCGAGCCCTGGACCGGAACGGCAACAAAGGCATCCGTCGCGGCCGGCCGGCCGGGCAGCGACGCCCGGCGCGTTTCGAGGCAGGCGATCCGGACGAGCCGGTCGAGAACGTCGCGGGTGAGGCGGATGAAGTCGCCATCGCGCGAGCCCCAATCGCGCAGCATCGCCCGGCGCGTCGCCGGCGCGGTCGTGAGCGGGCCGGGCGTCAGCAGCAGCCGCGCTTGGCCGGGCGGGATATCTTGTGTCGGGTCGTGAGACATGTTTATTGACCTATCACGGGGTGGCCGACACATCATCATCGCCGGCCGCCCGCGGCGCAAGACCGGGACGAAAGGGCCGGCAAGGAGCGAGGAACTGTCATGAGCGGGCCAAACGGGAAGCGGAATTGAGCGTCACCACCGGCCTCTGGCTTGTCCGGCATGCCCCCGTCATCGACCCCGAAGGTCGCGACCCGGCCCGCAAGGCCTACGGTCATCTGGACGTGTCGGCCGATGTTTCCGATTCGGCCTGGCTCGCGCGCGTGGCCGACTGCCTGCCGCCGGACGCGTTGTGGATCACCAGCCATCTGAAGCGGACCAAGGAAACGGCGGCGGCTCTCCGCGAAATCATGACCCCGCGCCCGGACAGTCCGGTGGCGGAAGACCCGGATCTGGCGGAACAGCATTTCGGTCACTGGCAGGGTTTGGGTTATGAGGCCATCGCAACCTGGCAGGACGAGCAGTCCGAGCGGTTCTGGGCCAACCCGGCACGCGAGCCGCCGCCGGGCGGCGAGAGTTTCGAGTCCCAGTTGCGGCGCACGACGGCCGCAATCGACCGACTGTTGCACCACCACGGCGGACGCGAGATCGTGGTCGTGGTGCATGGCGGGACGGTCCGGGCGGCGCTGGGCCGGGCCATGGAGCTCACACCCGAGCAGGCGCTCGCCTTCGAGGTTGATAATCTTTCCATCACCCATCTGCGCCATATCGAACCCGATCCGGCGGAGGCCAAATTCCTTACGGCGCGCGGCGTCTGGCGCGTGCATGTCACGAATTTATCGCTGCGGTACCCCGATTTTTCCACCCGCGGATGATCCCTCTCGCCGCCCGCCGCCCGCCATCCGCCATCCGCCCATGAACAGCCGCAATTTCCGGTTATGAGAAGCTCAAGCCTTACCGGCACCCTCACCGCAGGAGCCCCGTCATGATTCACACCCGTCACGCCTCCGGCAGGCTGATTGGAGCCTCCCTCGTCATCATAATCGTTCTGTGCACCGCCCTTGCGAGTGGCCGCGCCCGGGCCGAGTCGAGCCAGCCCCAGATTCTCGTGGACCGGGCGACCGTCGCCCTCCAGGACCTGCTGCGTGGTCCCGATCAGCGTGAACTGGGACCGATGCTGGACACGGCGGCAGGCGTGCTGATCGTGCCCAACATGCTGAAGGCCGGCTTCTTCTTCGGCGCCGAGGGCGGTAGCGGGGTGCTGCTGGCGCGCCATCAGACCGGCGAGTGGAGCGCGCCCGCCTTCTACACCGTGGGCAGCGCAAGTTTCGGCCTGCAATTCGGCGCCGAGACCTCCGATGTGGTTTTTGTCATTCGCAATCAGGGGGCGCTCGAGGCGGTGCTCAGTCACAAGGTGAAGCTGGGCGCCGATGTGAGCGCCGCGCTTGGCCCCATCGGGGTCGGGCGCGAGGCGGCCGCGACAACCAATGTCGGCGCCGACATCGTGGCCTTCGCCAAGTCCGCTGGCCTGTTTGCCGGGGGCTCCGTCGAGGGCTCCGTGATCGCGGACCGCAACGACTGGAACCGCATCTATTATGGCGGCGATACGGAACCGGTGGCGATCATCCAGGGCAGGATCTCGAATCCGGGTGCTGACCGGCTGCGCCAGGCGCTGATGCGCTAGGCGATCTTGCGCCTCAGCTCCCGGTGAACAGCAGGGCCAGGGCGAGCCCCGCCGCCAGAAACAGATTGGCGACGGCATAAAGATAGGCCGCGCGGGTGATATCCGCGACCGTGGCCATCGCGCGACCTTCGCCGATCCATTCTCCCCCGCGCTGATGCCCGTCGACCCGTTGCGGCCCGGCCAGCGTCAGCCCCAGCGCGCCCGCCAGGGCGGCGATCACCGGGCCGAGCGACAGTGACGGATGACGGCGCGCGTCGCGCAGAATGACGCGAAACACTTCGCCCGGGCGGGTCGTCGGCGCGATCAACGTGGCCAGGGCGAACAGACCGGCGGCAAGCCAGGCCGGCAGGTAGTTCACGGCGTCGTCGAGTCCGCGCACGAGCGAGCCGAAGGCGAGATGACGATGCTGATAACTGGCCATGGTATGCGTCGATTCGCAGATCGCCACATAGGCGAACAGACCCGGCAATCCGAGCAGCACGTACCAGAAGACCGGCCCCGCAAGGCGCGACAGGCTGGCCCGCGCGGCGGCCTCGATGGCGCGGCGCGAGATGAGGTGCTCGTCAAGCGTGTCGTCGTCGGGACCGAGGAACTCCCGGAGCGCGGCCGCGCCCGCGTTCAGCCCTCCCCACCGGAGTGCGCGGGCGATCTTGCGCAGATGGCCGAGCGCGTAACGCGGCGACAGCATCGCCGTCACCGCCAGCAATTCGATGACAAAGCCGAATGGCAGCTCGGGCGGCAGGTTGAGCGCGAGGAGATGCAGCAGGCTGCCAATCGCCGCGCCCGCAAGGGCGAGACTGACCACCGCAAGGAAGCCCCGCACCTGGCGGTCGCGGGCGCTGCGCTTGGAGCGGTTCAGCCGGCGCTCGAGCCCCGCCGCCCAGCCCTGGAAAATCTGCCGCGGTCCCGGCGTCACGGTGCGCAGACCCCGGGGCCCGCCAAACAGGAGATCGAGGCCGAGCGCGGCCAGCACCACGACCAGCGCATCCGGCACAGCCGCGAGGCTGAGCGCGCCCAGGTCGCCGAGGCCAAGATCGAGCGCGGCGGTCAGCGCCGGGAGAAGCGCGATTTCGGGGACGGGGGACAGCGGGTTCATGGCGCGCAGAATGGGAGGCAGGCCCGGGGGCGTCAACGCCGGAAACCGGACGCGCCGGATGCCGGCTCGGCCTCGCTGGAAGCCTCGCTGGGGCCACGCTGGGGGCCGCTCTGGCGGCCCCCTCTGGCGAGCCCGGGCAAAAACGGCTAAAGAGCCGCCATGGCCCCGTCCTCAGATGTGCCAAGCGATCGGCCCGTCCCGGTGGAATTTCCGCCGGGTAGCGTGTGGCTCGTGGGCGCGGGGCCGGGCGATCCGGGCCTGCTCACGCTTCTCGCTGTTGAGGGGCTGCGCCAGGCGGATGTGATCATCTATGACGCATTGGTGGATGAACGGGTCCTCGCGCTGGCCCGTGCCGATGCCGTGCGCGAATTTGCCGGCAAGCGGGCGGGCGCGCCCCAGCCCAGCCAGGCGGAGATCTCCGAGCGTCTCGTGGCACTCGCGGGCGAGGGATACCGGGTGCTGCGCCTCAAGGGGGGCGACCCGTTCGTTTTCGGCCGGGGTGGCGACGAGGCCCTGGCCCTGGCGGCGGCGCATGTCCCGTTTCGCGTGGTGCCCGGCATCACGGCCGGGATCGGCGGGCTCGCCTATGCCGGCATTCCCGTAACCCAGCGCGGCATCAATACCGCCGTAACCTTCGTCACCGGACATATGGCGGGCGGCGACGTGCCGGATCTTGTGGACTGGGAAGGGCTCGCCCGATCGTCGCCGGTGATCGTGATCTATATGGGACTGAACCGGCTGCAGCGGATCGCCGCGCGGCTCATGGCTGGTGGCCGCGCGCGTGACGAGGCGGTGGCGATCGTCAGCCGGGCGACCGGCCCGGGCCAGCGCGTTATTGAGACCACGCTGCAACACGCGGCCGCCGATGCGGAAACGGCTGCACTCACCCCGCCCGCCATTATCGTCGTGGGTCAGGTGGCGCGGTTGCACCCGCTTCTGGCTTGGGCCAACGAAGTTGCCACCACGCCGCCCGAGACCGGGCCGGGAGAAGAAATCGATGACGAAAGCCTCGACTGATGCCCGGACACCGGCGGCCGCGAGCGGCCGCGAGACGGTGGCGCGCTTCACCGAACGAGCCGCGCTGGTCCGTCTCTTCAGCCTTTTCCGGGCCGCCGGGATCGGCCGCGCGGATTTCGCCCTGCTGACGACCGAGGCGGGGGCCGACCGGCTGCTCACCGATTTCTACGAAAAACTCGACCCGGCCTGGCGCGCGAGTCCGGACGGATTCTGCGCGAACTTTCTCGCCCGTCCGGACCCGGCCGAAGCGGCCCCGCCCCTGGCTGCCCTCATGGGGCTGGGCGTGATCGCGTCCGAAAGCGAGGTCCTCGCCAATGGCGGCGCGCTCGCGGGCTGGATCTATGCCGCCGGCCTGGCGCCGCCCGGGCGCCAGCCGTCGCCTGCGGGCGAACCCGATTTCCCGCCGGCAGGTTCGACGCGCGCTGGCGTGCCGCGGTGGGACCCCGGGCCGGACAGCCGGAGTCCGGCGGACTCCCCGGCCGCCTGGATCGCGGCCGGCTTCGCGGCCGAGGATGTTTTCGTGATCGTCGATGAGGCGGTTGCGCCGGCATCGGCGATCTCGGCGCTCCGCGAGGCGGGTCCCCGCGAGATCGCCCCGGTTATACTTGGCCCGGCCCCGGCCGGCCTTTAGTGGAGATGTGCAAATGAACAAGAAACCACTTGTCCTGTCGTCGCTGGCGCTCCTGACGGCCCTCGCCGTCGGCGCCTGGTTCTACACCTATGTCCGAACGCATACGCCGGCACCGGACCAGACCGCGCCGGAGGTGACAATCGGCGGCCCGTTTACGCTGACGGACGAAACCGGCGAGAAATTCTCGAGCGCCGAGCTCACCGGGAAATACTGGCTGGTCTATTTCGGCTTCACCTTCTGCCCCGATATCTGCCCGATGACACTGCAGACGATGACCCAGGCGCTTTTCGCGCTGGAAGAGCGCCGGCCCCAACTGGCGGTGCAAACGGTGCCGGTCTTCATCACCATCGACCCGGAGCGCGATGATGTGGCCGAGATGAGGGCTTACGCGAGCCACTTCCATCCACGCCTCAAGGCGCTCACGGGAACCCCGGCAGAAATCCGGGACGTGGCCCGCGCGTTCAAGATCTATTACGCCAAGGCTGATCCCGAAGGCGGCGCCTATGAGCCCGGGCTGACGGATTACGTGATGGATCACAGTTCGGCCGTTTATCTGATGGGGCCCGATGGCGAGTTCCAGAGCTTTTTCAGCCACACCGCCACCGCGGAAGAGATCGCGGCCGGGATCGAGACTGCGGCCGGCGGGTGAGCGGGCCGGCCGTGCCTAGCCGCAGGGCCGTCCCTCCCCTATAAGGACGGGACTCGCGTTTTCCGGGATCTGCTCCATGCCCCGCCCCGAATCTCTTGCCGTCAGCATCCTGCTGACGGCATTGGTCTCCCTCGGCCCCCTGTCGACAGACATGTATCTGCCGTCCATGCCCGCACTGCGCCAGGTTTTCGGCGCCAGCGTGCCCGAGATCCAGCTGACCCTTTCTGTTTTTCTCGCCGGTTTCGCGATTTCACAGCTCGTCTACGGCCCTCTCTCCGACCGGTTCGGGCGCCGGCCTGTAGTGCTGGGCGGCCTCATGATCTTTGCCGCCGCGAGCACGGCCTGTTCCTTCGCGCCCGATATCGAATGGCTGGTTTTGGGCCGGTTCTTCCAGGCGCTGGGCGCGTGCTGCGGACCGGTCGTGGGGCGCGCCATCGTGCGCGACATCTACGGTCCCACGCGCGCCGCAACCATGCTTGCCTATATGGGCACCGCCATGGGGCTGGCCCCGATGGTCGCCCCGCTGATCGGTGGCTACGTAACAGTGACCTTCGGCTGGCAAGGCAATTTTCTCGTTCTCCTGTTCATCGGGCTGGTCATCCTTGGCGGGATCGGGACGATGCTGAGCGAAACCAACAAATGGCGCGATCACGACGCGCTGCGCCCCGCGACCATTATCCGCAACAGCGCTCTGCTGCTCGGCCATGGCGCATATCTCGGCTATGTCGTGACAGCGGCCCTCGTCTTTTCCGGCCTGTTCGCCTTTATTTCCGGCGCCGCTTTCGTCCTGATCGAGGTGCTGGGCGTGCCGGTCGCCTATTTCGGTTACGCTTTTGGCGCCGTCGTGATCGGCTATATGATCGGGGCCTTCATCCTTGCCCGGCTCAACCACCGGATGGGCATCGACCGGATGATCCTGATCGGCAGCACCACCTGCCTCCTCGCGGGTCTCGCCCTCATCCTGCTGCTCGCCCAGGGGATCGTCACGGTATTCTCCGTCATCCTGCCCATGATGATCTACCTGATGGGGACCGGCATGGTGCTGCCGGCGGCCCAGGCGGGCGCCGTGGGTCCCTTTCCCCGCACGGCCGGGCTGGCCTCGGCGCTTCTGGGGTTCATCCAGATGGCGTCGGCCGCCTTCACGGGCTTCATGGTCGGTGTTTTCGATAACGGCACCGCCTGGCCCATGTCGCTGACCATCGCGCTCATGGGGGGCCTGACCTTCGCCTGGTTCCGGTTCCGGGTGTGGCCGCGACGAGCGGAGAATCCGGGCGCGGGCTAGACGTCGAGATTGACCACTTTCAGGGCATTGTCCTGGATGAACTCGCGACGCGGCTCCACGATATCGCCCATCAGGGTCGAGAAGAGCTGCTGCGCGTCATCGGCATGGTCCACCTTGACCTGCAGAAGCGAGCGCGCGTTGGGGTCGAGCGTGGTTTCCCAGAGCTGGTCGGGATTCATTTCGCCGAGCCCCTTGTAGCGCTGCACCTGGGTCCCCTTGCGCCCCACCTCGGTCACCGCGTCGAACAGGCTGATCGGGCCGGTGATGGTGTATTCCTTGTCCTTGGCGACAAGTTTGCCATGCTTGGCATAGGCTTTTTGCAGTTCGCCAACCATCTCGTCGAGCGCGCGGGCCTCCTGGCTGGGGACGAGAGAGGCGTCGATCTCGATCCGCTCGGTGACACCGCGCAGCGTTCGCGTGAAGGTGAGCGCGTCCGCGTCGCCCACCCGCCCGGTCCAGCCGCGCTCCAGCGGCGGCGCGAGCGCGTCGAGGCGCTTGGCGGTATAATCGGCAACCTGGGCGGCCTGATCGCGATCGGCCAGCAATTCGGCGTTGAGTGCACCCAGGATGGCCGCCTGCTCCACCACGTCGCTGTTACCCACCTTGCGTGCCAGCGGTTCGATCAATTGCTTGGCGCGTCGCGCGCGCTCGACGAAGTGCCGAAGATCCTCGCCTGACATCTGTGTGCCGTCGAACAGCGTGAGGACGGCTTCCTCCATCGCCGCGCCGATCAGGTAATCCTGAAGCAGCCGATCATCCTTGAGATAGGTTTCGGACTTGCCGCGCTTGACGCGGTAGAGGGGCGGCTGGGCGATGAAAAGATGGCCGCGCTCGATGATCTCGGGCATCTGGCGGAAAAAGAATGTCAGCAACAGGGTCCGGATATGGCTGCCGTCGACATCGGCGTCCGTCATGATGATGATCTTGTGGTAGCGCAGCTTCGAGATGCTGAACTCCTCGCTGCCGATGCCCGTGCCCAGGGCCGCGATCAGCGTGCCGATTTCAGCCGAGCCGAGCATCTTGTCGAACCGTGCGCGTTCGACGTTGAGGATTTTGCCACGCAGCGGCAGGATCGCCTGGTTGGCCCGCGCGCGACCCTGCTTGGCCGAGCCGCCGGCCGAATCGCCCTCGACGATGAAGAGCTCGCTCTTGGCCGGGTCGCGCTCCTGACAGTCAGCCAGCTTGCCCGGCAGGTTGGCGATATCAAGCGCCCCCTTGCGCCGGGTCAATTCGCGCGCCTTGCGCGCGGCCTCACGCGCGGCCGCCGCCTCGACTGCCTTGGCGATGACGCGCCTGGCGTCCGCCGGGTGCTCCTCGAACCAGCGATCCAGCGCTTCGCCGATCACGCTTTCGACCGCGGGCCTGACCTCGCTCGAGACCAGTTTTTCCTTGGTCTGGGAGGAGAATTTGGGGTCCGGCACCTTGATAGAAAGGACACAGGTAAGGCCCTCGCGCGCATCGTCGCCCGACAGCGATACCTTTTCGCGCTTGGCGATTCCCGATTCGGTGGCGAAGCGGTTGACGGTGCGTGTCAGCGCGCCGCGGAAGCCGGCCAGATGGGTGCCGCCATCACGCTGGGGAATGTTGTTGGTGAAGCAAAGCATGGTCTCGTGATAGCTGTCCGTCCACTCCATGGCCGCTTCGACGGTAATGCCGTCACGCTCGCTGCTGGTGTAGATAGCGGGGCTGTGAAGCGGCTGACGGCTACGATCGAGATAGGAGACGAACGCCTTGACGCCGCCGTCGTAGTGAAGCTCCACGACCTTGGGGTCAACCCGGCGCGCGTCGGTAAGAATGATCGTCACGCCCGAGTTCAGAAAGGCCAGTTCGCGCAGGCGATGCTCGAGCGTGTCGAAGTTGAACTCGGTGATGCTGAACACCTCGTCCGAAGGCTTGAAGGTGATCTCCGTCCCGGTGCGACCCTCGCTGTCGGCGACCACGGCCAGGGGAGCGTCCGGATCGCCGTTGGAGAATCGCATCTTGTGGGTTTTGCCGCCGCGCGAGATCGTCAGGTCGAGCCGCGAGGACAGCGCGTTGACCACGGAGACGCCGACACCATGCAGCCCGCCCGAAACCTTGTACGAGTTCTGATCGAATTTGCCGCCGGCGTGAAGCTGGGTCATGATGACCTGCGCCGCCGAGACGCCTTCTTCGGAGTGCATTTCGGTGGGAATGCCGCGCCCGTCATCCACGACCGTGACCGAGCCGTCGCCGTTCAGCGTCACCGAAATGGCCGTGCAATGGCCCGCCAGCGCCTCGTCGATGGAATTGTCGACAACCTCGTAGACCATGTGGTGCAGGCCCGAGCCGTCGTCGGTGTCCCCGATATACATGCCGGGCCGTTTGCGCACGGCCTCCAGGCCACGCAGCACCTTGATCGATTCCGCGCCGTATTCACCCTGCTCGCGCGATGGCTCGGCTGTCGCTTCACTCATGTTCTCAGTCCCGTTATCCCTGCTCACTTGCAACCGTATCTTTTTGGCGCCCTCGTCTTCGACTGACCGCTTCAGGTCGCCGCGCGCGGCTGGATGGCGCCCTCGGCGACACGGAAGAACTGGCCCCGCCCCTTGAGCCCGTCAAACAGCGCCTCGTCCGTGCCCGTCAGCCAGGCCTGACCCCCAAGGCCCTCGAGTTCCCGGAACAGCGCCTCGCGGCGTGTCCCGTCGAGATGCGCCACCACCTCGTCGAGCAGCAGCACCGGCGGCAGGGCATGCTCGAGAGCCTGCAGGCGCGCGACGGACAGCACGATCGAAATCAGAAGCGCCTTCTGCTCGCCGGTGGAGCATTGATCGGCCGGCATGTCCTTCGCCCGGTGGTGCGCCAGCAGATCGGCGCGGTGCGGCCCGTCACACGCGCCGCCCGTCTCGCCATCGATACGCCGGGTCCGGTTCAGGCTCCCGCGATACGAATCTTCCGCCTCCAGGGCGGGGCCATGCGCGAGCGCGTTTTCGAGAAACCCCGTGACCGCCAGCCGCACGCCCGGAAACGCACCCGAATTCTCGGCCGAAGCCCTGTCCAGCCGCGCCACCACCGCCCGCCGGCTGGCCGCGATCGCGACTCCTTCGGCCGCCATGCGCTCCTCGAGCGCGCTCAGCCAGGGACCGTCTACCGGGCGGCCGAACCGCACCCAATCGCGCAGCAGGCGCGATCTTTCGCGCAGCGCGTGCTCGAAAGTGGCGACGCGCCCGGCGTGGTTGGCGTCGAACCCGGCCACGATCCGGTCAAGAAACCGCCGGCGCTGCGCCGCCGATTCGGCAAAGATCCGATCCATATCCGGGGTCAGCCATAATGCGTTCATCACATCGGCGAGCGGGGCCTGGCCGCGCCTCAACCGGCCATCGATCCGGACCACCCGGCGCCCGCTCCTTTCACGTGCCGCCGTTTCCCGCGCCGCATGCCCCTCTCCCGCACGCGTGTCGTCGCCCGCGTCCGCATCGTCACGACCGTCCGCCGGGCCCGGCCTTTCGCCGGTGCCGATCTCGACCGGACCGAGCGGCCCCTCGATCCTGGCCGCAATCGCCCAGGGGCTGGCGCCGCCCCGCGTGCGCAGTTCCGAAATTCGCGCCCGGCGCAGGCCGCGGCCCGGCACCAGCAGCGAGAGCGCCTCGAGCAGGTTGGTCTTGCCCGCCCCGTTCGGCCCCGTCAGCACCACCGGTCCCGGCCCCATTTCGAAGCGCAGCCCCGGGTAGCAGCGGAAGTTGGCGAGATCGAGACGGCTGACCGTCAGGCTTTCGAACGCACCCGCGGCGCTGGCGCCGGTCGATCGTTCCGGGCTGACCCGGACCTGACTCTGGTTTTGGTTCGGACTCGTCACACGCGCATCGGCATCAGGACGTAAAGGGCGCCGGGGTCGGACAGGTCACGCACCACCGTGGGCGAGGCCGCGTCGGCCATGGCGAATTGTGCCCCGTTGGCGTCAATCTGCTGAGCGATATCAAGCAGGTAGCGGGAATTGAATCCGATCTCGATGGCATCCGACTCATAACTCACCTCGAGCTCTTCCGAGGCCGTACCGTTCTCCGGGCTGGTCGCCGAGATGGTCAGCCCCTTGGGCTGCACCGCCAGCTTCACGGCGCGCGATTTTTCCGTCGAGATGGTCGCTACCCGATCCACCGCTTCGGCGAACAGCTTGCAATCGAGTTCGAGAATTTTGTCGTTGTCGGGCGGAATGACCCGGTTGTAATCGGGGAAGGTGCCGTCGATCAGCTTCGAGGTCAGCACCACGTGATCGAAGGCGAAGGAAATCTTGATGTCGGAAAGCGCGACTTCCACCTCGCCGTCGGTGTCCTCGATCAGCTTGCGCAATTCGCCCACCGTCTTGCGCGGAATGATAATACCGGGCATGTCGGCCGCGCCGTCGGGCAGCGCGGCATCGACGCGCGCCAGCCGGTGACCGTCGGTCGCCACGGCGCGCAGGGCCGGCTTGCCATCCTCCGTCTCGGCCGCATGAAGGTATATGCCGTTGAGGTAATAGCGCGTTTCCTCGGTCGAAATGGCGAAGCGCGTGCGGTCGATCAGACTGCGCAGATCAGCCGCCGGAATGGTGAATTTATGCGGCAGGTCGCCTGCGCTGAGCGACGGAAAATCCCCCACCGGCAGGCAGGCGAGACGGAATTTCGAGCGCCCGGCCTGCAGGTGGAGCTGGCCCTTCTCGCCGTCCTGGCTGATCTGGATTTCCGAGCCGTCCGGCAGCTTGCGCACGATATCGTAGAGCGTATGGGCCGGTGCCGTCGTGGTCCCGCCCTGGCTCACCTTGGCCGTGGCGGTTTCGACAATCGCGATATCCATATCCGTCGCCGTCAGGCCGAGACCATCCTCGCCCGCCTCTATGCGCACGTTGGAGAGGATTGGTATCGTGGTCCGGCGCTCGACGACGCTTTGGACATGCGCCAGGGATTTCAGAAGTTCGGAGCGTTCGATTGTGAGTTTCATATCTGAGAACGTACTTTCAAGAACACACGAGCAAGGGGCGCAGCGGATAGCCCTGGTCACCCGGCCACCGCCCGCGACGGAGGAACGGCACCCCCGGAACGGCGCCGGCAGGTCGGCCGTTGCAACGGGGGCTGTTGCCGGGCGGCATTATAGCAGAATCTGGCTAAAACCCTACGGATTTCAGCCCCCTGAGCCGGCTATAACCTATTGAAATATATTAATGAATCCGGCCCGCCTTTTGCCCTTGCCCGGCGCCGGGACGTGCCGCCCGCCAGGGCCGCGAAGCGGGCCCCGGAAAGCCGGCGGGCGGGTCAGTTTTCGAGCATCCGGCGAAGCAGGTGCACGTCCTCGGCGAAGGAATTGTCGCTTCCCACAAGCTCGTCCACCTTGCGCACCGCGTGCATGACGGTGGTGTGGTCGCGCCCGCCGAATTTGCGTCCGATTTCAGGTAGCGAGCGCTGGGTGAGCTGCTTGCACAGATACATCGCCACCTGGCGCGGGCGGGCCACCGCCCGCGCGCGGCGGGCCGAGTGCATGTCGGAAAGACGGATATTGAAGTGCTCGGCGACGCGTTTCTGAATCTCCTCGATGGTAATCCGCCGTTCATTCGCCCGCAGCAGGTCGTGCAGCACTTCCTGGGTGTGTTCCAGCGTGACCGGCCGGCCGACGAGCTGGGCGTGGGCGGCGATGCGGTTAAGCGCGCCCTCGAGCTCGCGCACGTTTGAGGTGATCTTGTGGCCGAGAAATTCGAGCACCTTTTCCGGCACATCGATTTTGAGCTCTTCCGCCTTGGCCTGGAGGATGCCCATGCGCAGCTCGTAAGTGGTGGGGTGGATATCGGCGACGAGCCCCCAGCCGAGGCGCGAGCGCAGCCGCTCCTCCATGCCCTCAAGGTCAGTCGGCGACTTGTCCGCCGAGATCACAACCTGATGGTTCTGATCCACCAGTGCATTGAAAGTATGGAAGAATTCTTCCTGTGTGGATTCCTTGCCGATGATGAACTGAACGTCGTCGATCATCAGCACGTCCACCTGGCGGAACTGTTCCTTGAACGCCATGGTGTCGCGGAAGCGCAGCGCGCGGATGAACAGATACATGAATTTTTCGGCCGAAAGATACACCACCCGCCGATTGGGATCGCGCGCCCGGATATGCCAGGCGATGGCATGCATCAGATGGGTCTTGCCGAGCCCGACGCCGCCATAGAGGAAGAGCGGATTAAACGGCACGACAGGCGACTCGGCGCAGCGCCGGGCCGCGGCAAAGGCCAACTCGTTGGAATTGCCGACGACAAAATTGGCAAAGGTGAAGCGCGAATCGAGAGGTCCGCCGAAATCGGCATAATTTGCGCCGTCGCCCCGGACTTCGGCTCTGAAATCCGCCTTGATGCCAGCCTGATGGCGCCCGCCATCGGCGCCCGCCTGACCGCCGGCCAAGACCTGGCCATCGATGGTTTGCGGACCGGCTGCCTGGGCGGCGATCGTCGCGACGTCGAATTCGATCACCTCGATTTCGGGACGCTCGGCCCGCCACAGCTCCCGGATCCGGTCGCCGTAATGGTCACTCACCCAATCGCGAATGAAGCGGGTTGGCGCCGCAAGGTGGATTTCGCCCGCGCCGTCGCCCACCAGGACCAGCGGCTTGAGCCAGCTCCTGTAGGTTTCCTCTCCGACTTCCTTGCGGATCACCGCCCGGACGCGAGCCCACTCACCCTGGATATCCCGACCTTCGACAGACTTGACCATCTGCAACTCTTACAGCCCCCTCAAAACCCGCCGCCGTCTGAAACCGGCGCGCAGCGTACTTGTCTCAGCTTCCCGGCTTCCCAGCTTCCCGGTCTCCGGCCTGTCCGCGCTGGACGGCCTCTCGGTATCCTGTCCAGCCGTGTCTGGCTCCTCGATTCGCGCCTGATATTCCCAAACCGTCATTTTTGTATCCAGGGCAGACCGGCGGCTTTCCAGCCAGCGAGCCGTCCCCGATGGTGCTGATCATCCGGCGGCCCCTCGAAGCCGTCGGAGATGTTGAAGCACTTGGTCAGCCCGGCCGCCGTCAGCGCCTTCGCGGCCGCTTCCGAGCGCGCTCCGGACCGGCACAGGAAGAGGACCGGCGCATCCCGATCCGGTGCCTGTGCCTTGACCGCGTCAACGAAATTCGGATTGAGATCGCCCGACGGGAACTGCTGCCACTCGATGAAGGCGGGCTCCTTGCCGATGTCACTCAGCGCCGGCACACCGACCCAGTTCCATTCCGCTCGGGTCCGGACGTCCACGAGAAGCGCATCCTCATGTTCCTTGAGAATCCGCCAGGCTTCCTGGACTGTCACGTCCCCGGCGTAACTGCCGTCTGAAGCCGCACCGTGGCTCACTCCGCGATCCCCCAAAAACAACCGGTCCCAGCCGGGACCACCCCAGAGACAAATGAAGACACGGGCAAATTCCGAGACGACGCCTTTTGGCGAAAAGATTGTTCCCGATCAGATCATGGGCGGGTGGCGGGTGGCGGGTGGCAAGTGCCGGTGGCGGGAACGCTTCCGAACGCTTCTGGTGTCTCCGCCCGCGTCCGCTGTCCCTGCCGTATTTGTTACCGTCGACTTCCCGCCGCAAGCGAACCCGTTGCAAGCGAACCCATCGCAAGCGAGCCCATCAATGTCGGCTCTTTATATTTTTTGCAGTCCCCAGCTTCGTCTCTCGTGTTCAGTATTTGCGTCTCGTGCGTCCGTGCCCTCAAGCGAGTGTCGAGTCTTCCTGCAGAGGAGTCGAAGTCGCGTCCGACATTGGCGAACTCTTAAAAAAGATCGACACCAACTTTCCCTGAATTGCGGTCCTGAAATCCTGGGCGGGATCCTCCCGCCCCCAGATGAGGATCGACAATCTAAACTCACTCCCCGGGAGGGACAACGCGTTAGACTGCGTTCAGGGGAAAAAAATTTTATCCGAATCGATTCTTCCCGGTTGACATAATCGGACTCATTTTCAGTACAGCGGGTTAGCGCCGCCGTGAACCGGCGGGCTATTCCGATGTCCCCCGATTAGGAGCGGGATCCGTTCTTCGCGAACGAAAACGACCGCCCGTCAGGTTGCGGGCGGTCGGTCTGGTGTTTGCGCCGCGAAAGGCAAAAGGCGGCGCGCGTTATCAGGTCTTGAATATCAAAGCGCCGCTATGCGCTTGGCCAGTCGTGAAACGTTGCGGCTGGCCGTGCGCCAATGCAGCACGCCGCGACGAACGCCGCGGGCCAGTTCCGGTTCCGCCGCGCGAAGCGCCGCTGTCGCAGCCGCCTTGTCGCCGGTTGCGATAGCGGTCTGCACGTTCTTCACGTAGGTACGAATGCGCGTTGTTCGGGCGCGGTTCTCGGCCGTGCGCCGTTCGTCCTGACGGATGCGTTTGCGGGCGGATTTGATGTTGGCCATCTTTGGAAGATCCGAGTCTGCTGGCGTTGAGGCGCGGTTTATAGCCGCCGTGCCCGGCGGCGTCAACGGGCGGGATAGCCCCCTGAAAACAGGCGGAAATACGGGCGCTGGCCGGCCGGGCGCGCCCGTGTCGCGGGCTGGCCCGGCGGCCCGTCAGCGATGACGGAAATCCGGCTTTCTCTTTTCCATAAAGGCGCGCATGCCTTCTTTTTGATCTTCGGTCGCAAAAGTTGCGTGGAAAAGACGGCGCTCCAGCCGGATTCCCTCCGCCAGGGATGTTTCGAACGCGGCATTGACGGCCTCCTTTGCCATCATGACCGACGGCCGCGAAAAGGCGGCGATCTTTCCGGCCAGTCTGACTGCTTCGTCCACCAGCTCCCCCGACGGCACGATGCGCGCGACCAGCCCGGCCCGTTCGGCCTCCTCGGCCTCCATCATCCGGCCCGTCAGGCAGAGTTCCATCGCCTTGGATTTGCCGACCGCGCGGGTAAGACGCTGGGTACCCCCGGCGCCAGGCAGAATACCAAGTGTTATTTCGGGCTGTCCGAATTTGGCCGTGTCGCCGGCGAGAATGAGATCGCACATCATGGCCAGTTCGCATCCGCCTCCAAGCGCGAACCCGGCGACGGCTGCAATGACCGGTTTGCGGCAGCGCGTGATGCGTTCCCAATCCCTGGTAATGAAATCTTCACCATAAGCTTCGGCAAAGCTCTTGCCGGCCATCTCCTTGATATCGGCCCCGGCGGCAAAGGCCTTCTCGCCGCCCGTGAGGACGATGGCGCCAATCGCGTCATCCGCTTCGAAAGCGTCGAGCACGGTATTGAGTTCGCCGATCAGCGCGCTGTTGAGCGCGTTCAGCGCCTCCGGCCGGTTCAGCGTGATCAGGCCGACCCGCTCGCGGGTTTCTACAATCAGAGTTTCGTAAGTGGCTGTCGTCATTTCCGTCTCCGGCTGATGGGCGGCGCGCCGGACCCCGGCGGTCCGTCACCGCTGCTTTTGCAGTGCAATATTGTGCTTCTGCCTAAGCGCTCGCCGCGCCCAGCGCAAGGCTCGGGTGAGGGGCGAGCGGTCAGCCGCCCTGACCGGCGGCGGGCCCGAGGCGGAAGGACACGGTGGCAAGGCCCTCGCCCGCCTCGACCGTGAGCTCGAGGATCTCATCCTCGCGGCGAAAGCGCCGGGGCGCCACTTCGCGCCACCCGAGCTGGGGCAGGGTGGTGCGGTAGAATGCGAGAATTTCGGCCGGCTCGATCGGGCCCGCGGCAACGCCCTGCACGATCCGTCCGGCCGGGCTGTCGAACACCATTCCCGCCTCCGCCACCGGCGACAGGCCCTGCATGAGCGGCAGGTCGTCCACCCCCTCGACGAACTCGACGGCCGCGGAAGAGCCGGCCAGCAAGGCAATGGCCAGGGCGGCCGCGAGGGCGAGGGTTGCGGTCAGCGGGGCGGCGGGATACCGGAGCCGGAAAGGGCGGGTCATGGGAGACAGTCTAACGCTGGCGTTCGGCACAATAAAAGGTCGACCGGCCCGACTGAACGATCCGTCGGATCACACGCCCGCACCGACAGTCCGGGCAGGTCTCCCCGGCCCGGCCATAGACGGCGAAGCGGTGCTGGAAATAGCCCAGTTCGCCCGTCGGGCTCACATGATCGCGCAGCGAGGAGCCACCGGCGCCGATCGCCTCGACCAGCACATCGTGAATGGCGCCGGCGAGCCTGTCCGCCCGTTTGCCCTGCACGCTCGCCGCCTGGCGGCGGGGCGAGAGACCGGCGCGGAACAATGCCTCGCAGACATAGATATTGCCGAGACCGGCGATTACCCGCTGATCGAGCAATGCCGCCTTGATCGGCGTGCGCTTGCCCTTGAGCCGCGGCGCCAGAATCGCGCCCGAAAGGGTTCGTTCGCCCGCCAGACCGATGGGCTCGGGACCGAGGGCGCGAAAAAAACGGTGCTCGGCGAGGGCCCCCGGCAGAGCGTAATCCAGCAGGCCGAAGCGGCGCGCATCGTTGAAGCGCCACTCCGTGCCATCATCCATGGTGAAGATGACGTGATCGTGCTTGCCGGGCGGGGACAGGCGGGCCGCCTCGGCCGGCCCGCTCACGCGCATCCGCCCCGACATGCCGAGATGCGCGATCAGCACCCCGCCATCGTCGAGATGGAGGAGAAGATACTTTGCCCGCCGGCCGAAGCGCGCGATGCGCCGCCCGGCCAACGTCTCGCCAAGCCCGGGCGGAAAGGGAAAGCGCAGATCCGCGCGGCGCAACTTCACGCAGGCGAAACGCCTGCCCGCGAGGCCGGCTTCGAGGGCAAGACGAACGGTTTCGACTTCGGGCAACTCGGGCATGCGCCGTAACGTAGCCTGAACCCGAACCCTGCGCTATGGTCCGACCATGACCGAGCCGCCATCCCAAAGCCCGCCCGAACACCCGGCCCGACAGCCGGGCGGACCGGCTTCGCCCGGCATCCTCGCCGGCGAGGAGGAGGTCGTCGATTTCGGCTTTGCCCGCGTGCCCCGGGCTGCGCGCGACCGGCTGGTCGGCGACGTCTTCCAGCGCGTCGCCAACCGCTACGACCTGATGAACGATCTCATGAGCGCAGGGCTGCACCGGCTCTGGAAAAACGCCATGGTCTCCTGGCTGGCGCCGCGCGCGGGACGGCGATATGTCGATCTGGCGGGTGGGACGGGCGATATCGCCTTTCGCATCCGGGACCGCATCGCGGAAACCCGCCGCGCCCTTCCGGCCTCTGCCGGGACCGGGACAGAACCGCCCGTCTGGGTCACCGACATCAATCCCGCCATGCTGGCCCAGGGGCGCGCGCGGGCCGAAAAACGGCTGGACGCAGCGAGCTTCGCCTGGGTGGTCGCCAGCGCCGAGGACCTCCCCTTTGCCCCCGCCTCGGTCGACGGAATCACCATGGCCTTCGGCCTGCGGAATGTGACACGCATTTCGCGCGCACTCCGCGAGGCAAGGCGCGTGCTCCGGCCGGGCGGGCGGTTCCTGTGCCTCGAGTTCAGCCGCGTCACCGTGCCGGTCCTGAGTGAGCTGTATGAACGATACTCCTTTGGAGTCGTGCCCTGGATGGGCGAAATGGTCGCTCATGACCGCGCCGCCTACCAGTATCTGGTGGAAAGCATCCGCCGGTTTCCGGCGCAGGACCGCCTGGCCGACATGATGGCCGAGGCCGGGCTCGCACGGGTTTCCTACCGCAACCTGTCGGGCGGGATCGTGGCCATGCATTCCGGCTGGCGGCTCTAGGCACATGTTTGCGGGCCTTACCCATGCCGTGCGCATCGCCCGGATGGCGGTCACGCTGGCCCGTCACGACGCGCTCTTTCCGCTCACCTTGCTGGGCGCGCCGCGCTGGATCGAGCGCACGCTTATCCGGTTGATCCCGCCGCGCGCCGCCCGCGGCCGGCGGCCGGGCCAGCGTCTCGCGGCCGCGCTGCAGGCGCTTGGGCCGAGCTTCATCAAGTTCGGCCAGAGCCTGGCCACCCGTTCGGACCTGATCGGCGAGGACGTGGCGCGCGACCTGTCGGAATTGCAGGACAAGCTGCCGCCCTTCGCCTTCAGCCATGTCCGGGAAATCATCGGGCTCGAACTGGATCATCCGATCGACGAGATCTTCGAATCCTTCGATCACCGCCCCGTGGCCGCCGCCAGCATCGCGCAGGTTCATTTCGCCGAGCTGAAATCGGGCGAACCGGTCGCCGTCAAGGTGCTGCGCCCCGATATCGCCCGCGCCTTTGCCCGCGACATCGCCTTCTTCCGCTGGCTGGCCCGGCGGATCGAGCGCTTTCAGCCGGATTACCGCCGCCTCAAGCCGGTTGAGGTGGTGGAAACCTTCGCCCATATGGTCACCCTCGAGATGGACCTGCGATATGAGGCGGCCGCGGCTTCGGAGCTGGCCGAGAACTTCGCCGGCGATGCGCGGGTGCACATCCCGAAAATCTACTGGACCCATACCGGGCACAGCGTGCTGACGCTGGAACGAATCGAGGGGATTGCCGTCGACGAGGTGGAGCGGCTGCGTGCCTCGGGACTGGACCCGCGCGAGGTGCTTACCACCGCGTCATCGGTTTTTTTCACTCAGGTCTTCCGCGACGGTTTTTTTCATGCCGATCTGCACCCCGGCAATATCTTCATCGAGTCCGACGGCACTTTCGCGCTGGTCGATTTCGGGATTACCGGCCGGCTCGACCGCGAGACGCGCTATTACCTCGCCGACATGCTGCTCGGCTTTCTCCAGCGTGACTACCGCCGCGTGGCGGAAGTGCATTTCGAGGCCGGCTATATTCCGGCCGACCAGTCGATCGATGCCTTCACCCAGGCCTGCCGCTCCATTGCCGAGCCTATCCTGGGCCTGCCCATGAACCAGATCTCCGTGGCCCGCCTGCTGGGCCAACTGTTCCAGATCACCGAGACGTTCGAGATGGAAGCGCAGCCGCAATTGCTGCTGCTGCAGAAATCCATGCTCGTGGCCGAAGGCATCGGCCGCCGGCTCGATCCGTCGGTGAACATGTGGGAATTGACCCGTCCGTTGATCGAGGACTGGATGCGCGCCCATCGCGGGCCCGAGGCGCGGCTGCGCGATGCGGCCGGAGAGGTCGGGGCCTCCGTGTCGCGGCTGCCCGGCCTTCTTACCGATTTGGAGCGGGCGGTGCGCGACATGATCGCCCATGGTATCCGGCTGCACCCGGAGACGGTAGCGCGGCTGAGAGGGGCTGACGGCGCGAAAGACGGCCGATCCACGCACCGCGCACCGGGCGGTGGCCTTACCCTCGGCCTGGCGCTCGGCCTCTCGGCGGCGGCGCTGCTCCTCGCCCTGGCGGCGCTGTTCTAGGCGCGTCGCCGGGTTCGAGAGCGCCACCTCCTTCGGCCACCCACATATATATGTAGCATTCATTATCAACCCCTATATCTGGAATGAAGGGGATGACGACCGCACGCGCGCGGCCGGCGCTTGCAGAGGACGCGCGCGCTCCCTACAGTCTCGGCGCATTTAACATGCCGAACTTGGAATTTGGGAATGGACCCGATGCTGGCCGGCAAGCGCATCCTTCTGGTCATCACGGGCGGCATCGCTGCCTATAAGAGCCTTTTCCTGATCCGTCGCCTCAAGGAGGCCGGCGCGGAGCTGCGCTGCATCCTGACCCCGGCGGGGGCCGAGTTCGTCACACCCCTGTCGGTGCAGGCCCTTTCGGGCGCCCCCGTTTATCGCGATCTCTTCTCATTGACGGACGAGCACGAGATGGGGCACATCCGCCTCACTCGCGAGACCGATCTCGTTGTCGTGGCGCCGGCCAGCGCCGATTTCCTCGCCAAGATGGCGCTTGGCCGAAGCGACGACCTTGCGTCCACCGTGCTGCTTGCGAATCCGCGCCCGGTCCTCGTGGCCCCGGCCATGAACCATGTCATGTGGGCGCATCCCGCAACGGAAGCCCATCTGGCGACGCTGGTCACGCGCGGGGTGATGATCGCGCCCCCCGGCAAGGGCGAGATGGCCTGCGGCGAGTTCGGTCCCGGCCGGATGGCGGAACCGGAAGAAATCCTCGCCCGGATCACGGATTTTTTTACCTCCGACGCGCCGCTCTCGGGCCGCCACGCGCTCGTGACCAGCGGCCCCACGCATGAGGCGATCGATCCGGTACGATTTATCGCCAATCGCTCCTCCGGCAAGCAGGGCCACGCTATCGCGAAGGCTTTGGCCAGGCTGGGCGCGCGCACGACCCTCGTTTCCGGACCGACATCCCAGCCGGACCCGGCGGGCGTCACGGTGATCCGCGCCGAATCGGCCGAGGACATGCTCGCTGCCTGCCTCGGCGCGCTGCCGGCCGATATCGCCGTCTGTGCCGCCGCCGTGAGCGACTGGCGGCCGAGCGCGGCAGCGCCCGAGAAAATCAAGAAGGGCGGCAACACGGCGCCGCCCGCCATCCGGCTCGCGCCCAACCCGGACATCCTCTGCGAACTCGCCCACGCCGCGAGGCGCCCTGGCCTCGTCATCGGGTTCGCGGCCGAGACGTCGCGGGTGGTCGAGAACGCGCGCGAGAAGCGCCGCAGAAAAGGCTGCGACTGGATCGTGGCCAATGACGTTTCGCACGGGACAGGCGTCTTCGGCGGCGACAGCAATACCGTTCATGTCATTACCGCCGACGGGGTCGAGGACTGGCCGAAACTGACCAAGGACGAGGTGGCCGGGCGCCTGGCCGGGCGCATCGCCGACCATTTCGCCACGTCCGCCGCCTGATCCGCCCGACCCGTCCCGACTGACCCGTCCCGACTGCCCCAAGGAGTTGCCATGGCCGCGCCTGCCCGAGACGACCAGAGTGTGATCGTTTGCCTCCAACGCCTCCCCCATGGCGCCGATCTCCCACTCCCGGCTTATGGCAGCGAGGAGGCGGCGGGCTGCGACGTCGTCGCGGCAGTGACAGAGGACCTGGTTTTGGCGCCGGGGGCGCGGGCCCTGATCCCGACCGGGTTTTGCCTCGATTTGCCGGCCGGCTTCGAGATACAGGTGCGCCCGCGATCGGGCCTCGCGCTCAAGCACGGTATTACGGTGCTGAACGCGCCGGGGACGGTCGATTCCGATTACCGGGGCGAGGTGGGTGTCATCCTGGTCAATCTCGGCGAGGCGCCGTTCACCATCAGCCGCGGCATGCGCATCGCCCAGCTGGTCCTGGCCCCGGTGCTGCGCGCCGGTTGGCGGGAGGTGGCCGAGGTTTCCCCGACCCGGCGGGGCGAGGGCGGATTTGGATCGACGGGCAGCTGACGGGCGGACGCGATGCTGACCCTGCCGAGGAAGCTCATGTTCGCGATCGAGGCGGTCACCGACATCGCCCGCCAGCCGCTTGACCGGCCGGTGCCGAGCCGCGATATCACGAGCCGCCAGGGTATTCCGCCACGCTATCTCGAACAGGTGCTCCAGAAACTGGTGAAGGCCGGCATCCTTTCCGGTATTCGGGGGCCGAAGGGCGGCTACCGGCTGGCGCGCGAAAGGCGGCGCATCACGCTGGCCGACATCGTGCGCGCGGTCGAGGAGGTGGCGCCGGGGCGCGAAGCGACGGCCGGAGGAACGGTGCTGCATCGCCAGGTGATCGCCCCGGTCTGGCAGGACGTGCAGGCGGGGACGCTCGAGCGGCTGGACGAAATTTCGATCGAAGATCTCTGCCTGCGCGCGCAGGCGGCGGGACTTGACGAGGGGGTGGAAAACCCGCTCGACTTCATCATCTAGACAGGATTTGGATCCGGGCCGGGCGAACGCCGTAGGCGGGCCGCAAAATCACGGTATAGTGCGGGACCAGCGGAGGTCGGGAGCCCGCATGCGCGGGCGGGCATGAGGGGCGCGAACACCACACCGAGGCCGAGGCCGTGGCCGCAGCCGCGACCGAGACCGAGACCGAGCTGAAACGATCGAGGAAACAGGGAGACGAATATGGCCGCGAACGGTTCCGCGGAATTCCGGGGACACATCTACGAGAACATCATCGAAACGGTGGGCGCCACGCCGCTGGTCCGACTGTCGCGAATCGCCGAGGCGGAGAACTGCCCGGCCGATATCGTCGGCAAGCTGGAATTCTTTAACCCCCTCGCCTCAGTCAAGGACCGTATCGGATCGGCCATGATCGAAGACGCCGAGAAATCCGGCAAGATCACACCAGGCAAGACGGTGCTGATCGAGCCGACCTCGGGCAATACCGGCATCGCGCTCGCCTTCGTGGCCGCGGCCAAGGGCTACCGGCTGATCCTGACCATGCCGGAAAGCATGTCGATCGAGCGGCGCAAGATGCTCAAGCTGCTTGGGGCCGAACTGGATCTGACGCCGGCGGCGCAGGGGATGCGGGGCGCCATCGAACGGGCCGAGGAATTGCAACGCGAGCTGCCCGACGCCTACATGCTTCAGCAATTCAAGAACCCTGCCAATCCCGAAATTCATCGGCGCACGACGGCGGAGGAAATCTGGAAGGACACCGGCGGCAAGGTGGATGCGGTCATCTCGGGTGTCGGCACGGGCGGCACGATCACCGGCGTCGGCGAGGTCTTGAAGTCGCGCAAGGAGAGCGTCCAGATGATCGCGGTCGAGCCTGAGGACAGCCCGGTCCTGTCGGGCGGCGCGCCGGGGCCGCACAAGATCCAGGGTATTGGCGCCGGTTTCGTGCCGGATATTCTCAAGACGGACCTGATCGACCAGGTCATCACCGTATCCAACGAGACCGCCTTTCAGATGGCGCGCAAGCTCGCCAGGCTCGAAGGCATCCCGGTCGGAATCTCATCCGGCGCGGCGCTCGCCGCCGCTCTCGAGGTGGGTAAACAGGACGGCATGGCCGGCAAAATGATCGTGGCGATCATTCCCTCCTTCGCCGAACGCTACCTGTCCACGGCGCTCTTCGAAGACCTCTAGGCGCCGACGGACCATTGCCATGGCACGGGCGGGCGCGGGAACAGCGCCGCGTCCGGCAGAGGAAGGCATGGATTTTACGGACACCCAGCTTCGCCGCTATGCCCGCCATATCGTGCTGCCCGAAATCGGCGGCGCCGGACAGGAACGCCTGAACCGGGCGAGCGTGCTCGTGATCGGTGCCGGCGGGCTGGGCTCTCCCCTTCTCATGTATCTCGCCGCCGCAGGCGTCGGCCGCCTCGGCATCGTGGATGACGACCGCGTGGAGCTGACCAATCTTCACCGTCAGATCATCCACCGCGAATCGGCGCTGGGCCAATCCAAGCTGGAGAGTGCCCGGCGGACCCTGGCCGACATCAACCCCGATACGCGGGTCGAGCTTCACGAAACCAGATTCTCGGCCGCGAACGCGCTCGATATTCTGGCCGGTTACGACCTCGTAGCCGATGGCAGCGATAATTTCGCGACCCGCTACCTCGCGAATGACGCGGCGATGCTCTCAAAAAAACCGCTGGTGAGTGCCTCCGTTCTCAAATTCGAGGCACAGATCGCGACCTTTCGGGCGTTCGACGGCGGCGGCCGGCCCTGCTATCGCTGCCTTTATCCCGAGGCGCCGGCGCCGGGCACGGTGCCGAGCTGCGCCGAGGGTGGCGTCATGGGGGCCGTGGTCGGCGTGGCCGGATCGCTGCAGGCGAGCGAAGTCATCAAGGAGATTCTCGGCCTGGGCGAAAGCCTGGCCGGACATCTGTTGCTCTATGATGCGCTCGGCACCCGCTTCCGGAAGATTCGCGTGCCGGCCGACCCGGCCTGCCCGCTTTGCGGCGCCAACCCGACGATCCGGGATCTCGGTCACCATGGCGCGTGAGCCACACGCCGAACATGCGATGTCGCCCCTTGCCCTGGTGCTGCATGATGGCGCCTTCGAGCGGGTCCACTACGCCCTCGTCATGGCCAGCGCCGCCTGCGCCCTCGGCCGGCCGGTCATGCTGTTCGTGACGGGCCGGGCACTGCACGCCTTCCGGCGGCCAAAACCTGGCGGCGTGCCGGGCTGGGTCGGGCTGACGAGCAGGGATGGCAGCGAAACCGCGGTCGGGATCGATGACGGCCATGGCCGGCGCGGGCTGGGACGGTTCGAGGAGCTCCTCGCCGCAACGGCGGAGCTCGAGGCGCGGTTCATTGCGTGCGAGATGGGCTTGCTGGGCGAAGATCTGGCGATTTCCGATCTCAGGCCCGATATTCCGTTCGAGGTGGCGGGGATCGTGACGCTCTACAACTGGGCGGGACCTGCCGGCCAGATCGTCTTTATCTAGGCTGACCGGCATCCAGGCCGGCCGGCCGGCGGACCGCGATTCAGATCAGGGTTTCGAGCACGCGGTCGGGCGGGGTGTGGCCATCCACGTAGGTCCGGATATTCACGATCACCTTCTCGCCCATCTCGATCCGGGCCTCGATGGTCGAGGATGAGAGATGGGGCAGCAGTACAACGTTGGGGAGCTCGAGCAGGGCCGGGTTGACGTCGGGCTCGTGCTCGAACACGTCGAGCCCCGCCCCCGCGATCCGGCCCTCGCGCAGGAGCGAGACCAGCGCCGTCTCGTCCACCACCTCGCCGCGCGACGTGTTGATCAGATAGCTTTCCCGTCGGAGCAGACCGAGACGGCGCGCCGAGAGAAGATGGAAGGTGGCGGGCGTGTGCGGGCAGTTGATCGAAACGATGTCCATATGGGCGAGCATCTGGTCGAGGCTTTCCCAGTAGGTCGCCTCGAGCTCGCGCTCGGTATCGGGCGCCACGGGCCGGCGGTTGTGATAATGGATCGAAAGCCCGAAGCCGCGCGCGCGACGGGCCACCGCGGTGCCAATGCGGCCCATTCCGATGATGCCAAGTCGTTTGCCCGAAATGCGGTGACCCATCATGAAGGTGGGACTCCAGCCGCGCCACTCATGGGCGCGCACCAGCCTGTCCCCCTCGGCCAGGCGCCGCGGCACGGACAGGATCAGCGCCATCGTCATATCGGCCGTATCTTCCGTCAGCACGCCGGGCGTGTTTGTAACCGCAATTCGGCGATCGGCGGCGGCCTCAAGATCGATGTGATCGACGCCGTTTCCAAAATTGGCGAGCAGGCGGAGCTTGGGGCCGGCATGGTCGAGAAGCCCGGCATCGATCCGGTCGGTCAGAGTAGGAACCACCACATCGGCGTTGGCCAGCGCCTCGGCAAGTTCCGCCCGGCTCAACCGGTGATCATCGAGATTGAGCCGGGTGTCGAAAAGCTCCATCATCCGCGTCTCGATGACGTCAGGCAGCTTGCGCGTGACGACGACCAGGGGACGTTTCTGGGCCATATCCTCCTCGACGTTTCCTCCGCCCGCGCGGCGCCAGGCTCGCCGGACCGTTCGGACGGCGCCTGCCCCTCTCCGCTCGATGTTGCGGGGTTTTGAACGGGGTCCTTGAAATAGGAACCGCAGGCGGATTATGGGATTAGCGAAAACGGGCGCGCCTGTCCACGGGGGTCGCGGGGCCGGGCTCGCGAAAAGTGGGAAATATCGGAAAAGTTGGGACCGGTCTTGATTTCACCTGAACATCGCCAGCGCCCTGCCGGGGCTCCCCGCCGGACCGGCCGGCGCCAGCCCCGGCGCGGTCCCGTCGCCTGGCTGCTGATTGCCGCCCTCGGATTTCTGGCCCAGGCCCCCAGCGCCGGGAACACCGGGGCGGCCGACGACGCTCTCGGGCCCAGCGGGCTCAGTCTGCCCCGCTACGTCTCGCTCAGGGCCGATGAGGTCAATCTCCGGACCGGGCCAGGCATCCAGTATCCGATCGAATGGGTTTATCACCGCCGGCATTATCCGATCGAGATTATCGCCGAATTCGACACCTGGCGGCGTATCCGCGACCCCGAGGGGACGGAGGGCTGGGTGCACCAGTCCATGCTCTCCGGACGGCGATTTGCCCTGGTCACGGCGGAACAGGCCGTGCTGCGCCATCGGCCCGAGGCCGATGCGGCGCCTGTCGCGCGGCTCGAGCGGGGGGTCATCGCCGAGATCGGCGATTGCCGGGCCGCCTGGTGCCGGATCGCGGTGGCGGGACTGCGCGGCTGGCTCATGCGCCAGCAGATCTGGGGCATCTACCCCGGCGAAAGCCCGGACTGACCCGGACTGAAAGGCCGACGGGCCAAATCTAGGATTTGAAATCCCGGGCCAGGTTGGCGCGGACATTCTCGGGCAGGACCGCCATATGGCTGTAATTGGGATGGCTGAATCCGAGGACGACCTGGGTATCGGGGGCCGAGAACTTTTCGACCTGTGCCGCGGTAAAGGGGAAGGTGATGAACTGCACGGAGGATGCCTTTCCTTCCGCCGTTGTCCGGTCGACATCCTCTTCCGGCACGCCTTTGACGGTTTCGCCCGCGAAGGTCATCGTCGCCGTTTCCTCGAAGCCGCCCAGCCTGGCGAGCGCCCGCCGGCGACGCGTTTCGTCCTCGATCTCCAGCATGACCGTCGCCACGAGCTCGCCCTCGCCCGGGATCAGCGGATTATAGGCCTCGAGCTCGCCGGCGATCTGGTCTTCGCCGCCGCGTTCGATGTACAGCATCTCGTGCACCTGGTGCCACATCGTGTCGTAATTCTCGAAATAGAACGTGGCGAAGGGCCCCACCTCGACCCGGCGGTTCTTCTTGATTTCACTGACTTTGGCGCGGCGCTCCTTGCGGTTGGCCGCGTATTCCTCCATCGGAAGAATATCGTCACGGGTGATTTCGCGCTTCATGACAACTTCCCGTTCGTGATTGCGTTATGGTCGGGCTGACGGACCTGCCTGTCGCGGCCAGTCGCCGGTTCCTTTCGGCACGCCATTTCCTACGTCTTGCGATGACACCTAGATCAGCCCGTAGGATTGCGCCATGAGCTGAACAGGGTGCCGGCTCTGATCGATCTCGAGTGTATTGTCCTCCAGCCGGTCGAGACCCTGACGGATATGGTCGCCCGCCAGCGGACATTCGGCGCACAGATACTTCTTTCCCGCCTTGGCCGTCTGCCGGGCAACGGGCTTGCCCACTTTGAGGGCAATTTCGAAATTCTCCTTGAGGACCCCCCAGGAGCCGCCGTGGCCCGAGCAACGCTCGATCGGGGTGACGTCGGCCTCGGGCAGAAGACGCAGCATTTCCGTCGCCTTCTGTCCCATATTCTGGGCCCGCGAATGGCATGAGATATGGACCGTTACCCCGCCGTCGAGCGGCTGCATGCCTGGTGCCAGCCCCTCCCTCTTGCTGATGTCGACGATGTATTCCGCGACGTCGCGGGTATTGGCTGAAAGCAGCTTTACGTCCTCGTTCTCCGGCACGATGAGCGGCCATTCAAATTTGAGCATCAGGGCGCAACTCGGCACCAGAGCGATGACCTCGTAACCTTTCTCAATCCAGGGCTTCATTTCGGCCGCGACCTTTTCGGCACGCCGCGCCACTTCCTCGAAATCGCCATGCTCGAGCTTGGGCATACCGCAGCAAACGGGATAGACCACTTCGGTCTCGACGCCGTTCCGGGCCAGCACCGCGCGCGTCGCCATGCCGATTTCGGGGTTGTTGTAATTGGAAAAACAGGTGGCGTAGATCACCGCCTTGCGTCCGTAGGCGGGCGCATCCTTGTTGACCTCGACCGGGTTGCGCCGGGCACGGGTTTCAAAGGTCTGGCCATGAAATTTGGGAAGCGCCGCGTTGCGGTCGACGCCAGCCACCATCTCGAGCACCGGTCGCGTCAGGGCATTGCCCTCACGGCTGGCCCAGTTGGCCAGTCCCGCCACAGGCGCCGCCAGCTTGCCGTTGCGGTCGGTCTCGGTGAGCTGTTTCTGGGTAAAGGGCACCTCGCCCTTTTTCAGCTCGACCGCGCGGGCGCGCAGCATGAGATGGGGGAAATCAAGGTCGAACTCGTGCGGCGGCACATAGGGACACTTCGTCATGAAACACATGTCACACAGGGTGCACGCCTCCACGACGGGGCCGAACCCTTCGGAATCGACCGAATCGAGTTCGCCTGTCTTCGATTCGTCGATCAGGTCGAAGAGTCGCGGAAAACTGTCGCAAAGATTGAAGCATCGCCGGCAGCCGTGACAGATATCGAAGACACGCCGAAATTCTTCGTCGAGCTTTTCCTCGTCGTAGAAATCCGGATTACGCCAATCGATCGGGTGGCGTGTCGGCGCTTGCAGGGAACCTTCGGTCATCGTTTGCCTGTCCGGTTTGTTGCGTGACGGGTCTGAGGGGGGCGGGACGGCGCGGCGGCGGCAGTGCCGGAACCTCCGCCGGCGCAGCCGGTCGCGTGACTGCGGCGGGTCAGGTGGCAGCCACGTGGGGGAGAGAAGCTCCCCCCCACCGCGGCCCGCTGGAGAGCCTGACCTTACAGCTCGTCGAGCGACTTCTGGAAGCGGCCGGCATGCGACTTCTCGGCCTTGGCGAGAGTCTCGAACCAGTCGGCGATTTCGTCGAAACCTTCCTCGCGGGCGGTCCGCGCCATGCCGGGATACATGTCGGTGTATTCGTGGGTCTCACCGGCAACGGCGGCCTTGAGGTTCTTGTCGGTCGAACCGATCGGCTCGCCCGTGGCCGGATCGCCGACTTCCTCGAGGAATTCGAGATGGCCGTGAGCGTGACCCGTTTCGCCTTCGGCGGTGGAGCGAAAGACTGCGGCAACGTCGTTAAAGCCTTCGACATCGGCTTTCTGAGCGAAATAGAGATAGCGACGGTTGGCCTGGGATTCGCCCGCAAAGGCGTCTTTCAGATTCTGTTCTGTCTTGGATCCTTTAAGTGACATCGTGGGACTCCCTTGTCCTGTCCTTCAGTTTCGGTAGGCAGATCGTTTTTATCGACCCCGCTTTTTGTTTTTCAGTCCGGCACCACGATCGGATTGCGCCCGACCGGGGCTCGGTTACGTCATGGCGCGACTGGCGCCTGGCCCTAATATGAGCGCGTCGGGAGGGAGAGTCAATAGTTTGGAATAATTCCAAAGTATTTTACACGGGTATGACAGGAAAGGATAAAACTGGTCGGAAAGCCCGTCGGATCCGGGCGTGTCTGCCGGACGTGTCTGCCGGACGTGTCTGGCCGACGTATCTAACAGGGGCGCGGCGCCCGGCCGGAATCAGGAGTTGCGCACGCGTACGATGACGTCGACACGTTCCACCGCCTCACCCCGGGGCGGGGCGGGCAGGTTCTGCACCACGACGTGATCGGCCGGGATATCCCGCAACGTACCGTCCGACACGTTGTAGAAATGGTGATGGTCGGTCACGTTGGTGTCGAAATACGAGCGGCCCGACTCGACCACGACCTCGCGCAGCAGGCCCGCCTCTGTGAACTGGTGCAGCGTGTTGTAGACCGTGGCGAGAGAGACCGCGAGCTTGGCGTCGCGTGCCTCGGAGTGCAGCGCCTCGGCCGAAAGATGGCGGTTGCCGCCATCGAACAGCAGGCGCGCCAGGCCGAGCCGCTGGCGGGTCGGGCGCAACCCGGCCGCCTTCAGTCGGTCCACGGAGCTGGTATACGGTCGATCTGTCATCAGGCCTCAAATATAGCGTGAAATTTCCTGATGTTAAGTGGTTTTTTCGAACGTTTCTTAACTTTTTGCAACGCCGAAGCCGGACATATTCGCCAGCACCCCTAGTCGCCGGAGCGGATCCGGTCGACGAGTTGCTTAACGGAGGGGATAAATCCGTTGGAGTAGAACGGGTCCTGGGCAAAGCGGAACACGTTGTGACCGGCAAACATGAGCTGATCCTCGATGTCGTCGCTGTGGGAGATCACCTGCAGGGTTTTCTGGATGCAGTAAGACCGCGGGTCCGCCTTGCGGCCGGTGGTGTGGCCCTCATTCTGCGCCCAGTTGGAGAACTGGCAGGCGCTCAGGCACCCCATGCAATCGATCTGATCGGTCCGGATCTCGCCCGCCTTTTCCGGCGTGACGAAGATCAGTGTCGAATCCGGCGTGCGCAGTGCCTCGGTGAACCCCGCGCGCATCCAGTCCTCGGCGCGGAGCTTGTCGGCCGGCGCCACGAAGACGGTGCGTCGGCCCGCACTGATCGGCAGGGGCGTATCCAGCTCGCCCACCGCTTCAGGCGCGAAGGCGATCTGGCGCTGGGAGCGGTCGGCCAGTTCCTGGAGGAAGCCGTTGCGGACGGCCGACGAATAGAACCCCGTCGGGCTGAACCGGTTGAGCCAGACATCGCCTGACTCGAGGTGCAGAAGACGATCCTTCCACGCATCCGAAATCGGACTCTCCTTGGTCAGCAGCGGCCGGGTGCCGAACTGAAAGGCGATCGGGCCGAGTTCCGGATTGTCGATCCAGTCTTCCCATTCGCGCAGGAACCACACGCCGCCCGCCATGATGATCGGCGTGCTCTCAAGGCCCATCTCGTTCATCAGGCTCCGCAGCTCGCGCACCCGCGGATACGGGTCCTGCGGCTCCTCCGGATTCTCACTGTTGCTGAGCCCGTTATGGCCGCCGGCGCGCCAGGGATCCTCGTAGACGACCGCGCCGAGCCATTCGGCATATCTATGATACGCGCGCTTCCAGAGCGCCCGGAAGGCGCGGCTCGAAGAGACGATCGGATAATAAAAGACACGAAACCGCGCACAGGCTTCGGCCAGCTTGTAGGGCATGCCGGCGCCACAGGTGACGCCGTGGATCAGCCCCCTCGCCCCTTCGAGGGCACGATTCAGAATGGTTTCCGCCGCGCCCATCTCCCAGAGAATGTTCATGTGCAGCCGGCCCTTGCCCCCTGCCATGTCATGCGCGATACGGGCCTGGGTAATGGCGCCGCGGACGGAATATTCGATCAGTTCGAGATGACGCTCGAACCGTGTCTTGCCGTGATAGACCTGCGGGATGGGGTTGCCGTCCGCGTCATAGGAATCCGCGTTGACGCCCGAAAACGTGCCCACGCCCCCGCTGGCCGCCCAGGCGCCGGAGCTTTCGCCATTGGTCACGGAAATGCCCTTGCCGCCTTCGATGATCGGCAGCACCTCGGCACCCGATAGCCATACTGGATTCAACGCTTTCAAAGCCTGCGCCTTTCGTCGTCGTGTGCGTTTCAGAGAGTCAGGCTATTTTCGAGGGGATTCAACCCCGCCATTTCCCTAAAGGCCTTCTGGTTTTTTGGACCGTGGCCGTCGCCTCTTCCTGATGATATGGGGTGCTCGATCGGTAAAAAAACCCCCGACCGCAAATCCGGCCGGGGGTTCCGGGTTCGACTTAGGCGCCCGTTTCCGCCGCCGGAGCGGGATCGGGAACCAGGTCCTTCATGGAAAGCTTGACCTTGCCCCGGTCATCGAAGCCGATCACCTTGACCTTCACGATATCGCCCTCCTTGACAACATCGGTGACTTTTTCCGTGCGGCCTTCCTGCAACTGGCTGATGTGTACGAGCCCGTCGCGCGTGCCGAGGAAATTAACGAAGGCGCCGAAATCGACGACCTTGACGACCTTGCCCTCGTAGATAGCGCCAAGTTCCGGATCAGCCGCAATGCCCATGATCCAGTCCACCGCCTTCTTGGAGGCATCGACTTCGCGCGAGGCGATCTTGATCGTCCCGTCATCGTCGATGTCGATCTTGGTGCCGGTCACTTCGCAGATCTCACGGATGACCTTGCCGCCCGAACCGATCACGTCGCGGATCTTGTCCTTGTTGATCTTGATCGTGGTAATCCGGGGTGCATGCTCGCTGACATCGGCGCGGGCATTTTCGAGCGCCCGGTTCATGGCATCCAGAATATGAAGCCGGCCGTCACGTGCCTGGTTCAGGGCGGTTTTCATGATATCGACGGTGATGGAAGGAATTTTGATATCCATCTGTAGAGAGGTCACGCCTTCCGTCGTCCCGGCCACCTTGAAATCCATGTCGCCGAGATGATCCTCGTCTCCAAGAATATCGGAGAGAACGGCGAAGTCGTCACCTTCCTTGATCAGGCCCATGGCGATGCCGGCCACCGAACGCTTGAGCGGCACGCCCGCATCCATCATCGCCAGGGACGAGCCGCATACGGTCGCCATGGAGGAGGAACCATTCGATTCGGTGATTTCCGAAACGATGCGCACGGTATAGGGGAAATCTTCCTTTCGCGGCATCAGCGGGCGCACGGCGCGCCAGGCCAGCTTGCCGTGGCCTATTTCGCGCCGGCCGGGCGACCGCAGGAAGGAGGCCTCGCCGACGGAATAGGGCGGAAAGTTGTAATGAAGCATGAAGTGCTCGCGGGATTCGCCCTCGAGCGCGTCGATTATCTGCTCGTCCTGACCGGTGCCCAGCGTCGTGACGACCATGGCCTGGGTTTCTCCACGGGTGAAGATCGCGCTGCCATGGGCGCGGGGCAGAAAGCCCACCTCGCAATCGAGGGCCCGAACGGTCTTGGTGTCGCGGCCATCGATACGCTGGCCGGTCTTGAGGATGCCGCCCCGGACGATGTCCTTCTCGAGCTTCTTGAAGGCACCATCCACGAGACCGCGTTCGACCTCGTCGGCCTCCTGAAAGGCCTCGACCACCTTCGCCTTGACCTCGGCGATGCGGTCGCGCCGCTCGCCCTTGGCGACGATCTTGTAGGCCTCACGCAGTTCGCTCTCGGCCACCTCGCGGACCCGGCCGGCGACGCTTTCGGCCTGTGCCGGCGGCTGCGGCAGGTCGTAGGGCTCCTTTGCCGCCTTCTCGGCCAGCTTGATGATCGCGTCGATTACCGGCTGGAAGCCCTGGTGGCCGAATTCGACCGCACCCAGCATGAGTTCCTCGGACAACTCGGAGGCTTCCGATTCCACCATCATCACACCCGTGCCGGTCCCGGCCACGATGAGATCGAGCTCGGAATCGGCCGCGTCCGCCAGGACCGGGTTTAGGATGTACTGGCCGTCGACATAGCCGACCCGCGCACCCCCGATGGGGCCAAGGAACGGCGCGCCCGACAGCGTCAGCGCCGCGGAGGCGCCGACCATGGCGACGATATCGGGATCGTTTTCAAGATCGTGGCCGAGAACGGTGCAGATGACCTGTGTCTCGTTGACAAAGCCGCTCGCGAAAAGCGGTCGGATCGGCCGATCGATGAGGCGCGAGGTCAGCGTTTCCTTTTCCGAGGGGCGCCCTTCGCGCTTGAAAAAACCGCCGGGAATCTTGCCGGCGGCAAAAGCCTTTTCCTGATAATTCACCGTGAGTGGAAAGAAATCCACGCCCGGCTTCGGCTCGCGCTGGTAGACGGCGGTGCAAAGAACCACCGTATCGCCGTAGCGGGCCAGGACGGCGCCATCCGCCTGGCGGGCGATTTTTCCCGTTTCCAGGGAAAGGGTCCGGCCACCCCACTCGATTTCAACTTTATGGACATCAAACATATCTATCTTCCTTGCCTACAAATTATCTTCACCCACCACCGGCCTTGCATCACGTCTATCAACCAACATGCACAGATGGGCCGTCGGGCTCGATGTCGACCCCTGACAGCTCCAACAGTTTATTCCGGACCACGGACGGGAAATGATTTCCTAGCGCCTCAGGCCAAGCCGCTTGATCAACCCTTCATACCGGCTGCGGTCCTTCCGCTTCAGGTAATCGAGCAGACGGCGGCGGCGGCCCACCATCATGACAAGCCCACGACGCGAATGAACATCTTTCTGGTGCGTCTGAAGGTGCTGGCTGACATTCTGAATGCGCTCGCTCAGAATCGCCACCTGCACTTCCGGGGACCCCGTGTCCCCGCCGGCCTGCGCATATTCCTTGATAACTTCCTGTTTACGCTCTGGCGTAATCGACATCGTGGGCCTCCTTATTCAGAGAGGTTGAATCCTCGCACCGACCGAAGCTGGCCCTTATCGAAACGCGCCAGGGCAATCAATCGCTCCCCCTGTTTCGCGCGTACCATATCCCCCGGGCCGATGGCGCCGATCCTTTCGAGATCGGACTTCTTCAACAGGGGGACGGGCTGCCCATTTTTGATGAGACGGGCTTCGGCCTCCGTCATGGCCAGCGCCGGGATGTCGTCCAGCGCGGTCTCGACCGGAAGCAGGTGCTCTAACGCGGCGGCACTATGCCCGAGGGCGTTGCCGCTTTCCAGCGAAATTTCCGCCAATTTTACCGCCTGATCCACGGAAAACGGCCCGTCGCGGAGGCGGCGGAGCCGGGCCACGTGACCGACCGTCCCGAGATGGCGGGCGAGGTCGCGCGCCAGGCTGCGAATATAGACCCCCTTGCCGGTCCGCGCGGTGAAAACCGCCCGATCCGGCCCCTCGATCGCCTCCAGGCGGAAATCGTGGACGGTCACGATCCGCGGGCGCATTTCCGGCTCTTTCCCGGCCCGGGCGAGGGCATAGGCCCGTTTTCCGTCGATCTTGATGGCCGAATAGCTGGGCGGCACCTGCTCGATCTCGCCGATGAACCCGGGCAGGGCCGCCCGGATCGCCGCCGCGCCGGGGCGCCCGGCGCTCTCCGCCACGATCCTGCCTTCGGCATCGTCGGTATCGCGGGCCGTGCCCCAGGCCACCATGAACCGGTAGGTTTTTTCGCCGTTCACGATATGAGCCACCGTCTTTGTGGCCTCGCCCACCGCAACGGGCAGCACGCCAGTGGCAAGCGGATCGAGCGTGCCGGCATGGCCGACCCGGGGCGTGCCCAGACACCGGCGCAGATGGCGCACGACATCGTGGGAGGTGGGGCCTTCAGGCTTGTCGATGATCAGCCAGCCGGACGGACCAGCCGTCCCGCGCCGGTTTCGGCGCCCCATCGCCTATTCCTCCGGCCCGATATCCGGGTCCGTTTCGGGCGCCGGATGGCGGGGCCGGGTCTCGCGGAGAACCTCGTCGATGCGCCGGGCGGCATCGAAGGCGAGATCCTCCTTGAATCGCAGGCGTGGCACGAAACGCAGACTGAGCCGGCGGGCGACCTCACCCTGCAGAAACGGGGCGGCGCGCTCAAGAGCGGCCAGGACCGCCTCGCGGTCCGCCTGATTCTCGGACGTTTCGAGGCCGAGGCCGAGGCCGAGCGGCAGCACATAGGCGATGGCCAATTTGAGATCGGGGGTCATGCGCACTTCCGTCACGGTGAGCGACGTGTCGCGCAGGACCGGGTCGCGCAGATCACCACGCTGGAAGATTTCCGCCAGCGCGTGACGCATTTCCTCGCCTACCCGCAATTGGCGTTGGCTCGGCGGTTTGTTCTTGTGCCGCGTCATCTGATTCTTTTCATGAAGACCGCGCCGGCACCTGATCTCCGGCGGCGAGGGAAGACGGCGCCTATAGCTGGCGCGCCGTCTCGATCACCTCGTAACATTCGATGACATCGCCTGGCTGGATATCCTGATAGTTCTCCAGAGCGATGCCACATTCGGTATCGGCCTTGACCTCGCGCACCTCGTCCTTGAAACGCTTGAGCGAGGCCAGCTTGCCTTCATGCACCACTATGTCGTCGCGCAAGAGACGCACACGGGTATCGCGGCGGATCACGCCCTCCGCCACCTTGCAGCCCGCGACCCTGCCTACCTTGGTGATGTTGAATACTTCAAGCACGTTGGCGGTGCCGATCAGGTTTTCGGTGATCGTCGGCGACAGCAGGCCCGAAAGGACCGCCTTCATGTCGTCGATCACTTCGTAGATGATCGAGTATGTCCGGATTTCCACGTTCCCTGCGCGGGCCGCCTCGCGCGCCTGCGGATTGGGACGTACGTTGAAGGCGATGACCATCGCATTGGACGAGACAGCGAGATTGACATCCGATTCGCTGATGCCGCCGACACCGGCATAGAGAACACGTGGCTTGACCTCGTCGGTGGCGATCTGTTCCAGGCTGGCCTTGATCGCCTCGGCCGAGCCCTGCACGTCCGCCTTGATGATGACGGGCACTTCCGTCGCCTCGCCTTCCGAGATTCTGGCGAATTGCTGCTCCAGCGTTCCCCGCCCGAGGCCCGCCGCCTGCACGTCGCGCTTCTGGCGCTGGCGGTATTCCGTGATTTCCCGTGCGCGGCTTTCGTTATCCACGACGACGAAATCATCACCGGCGTCAGGCTGGCCGTTCAGACCCAGCACCTCGACCGGCACAGACGGGCCGGCGCTTTTGATATGGTTCCCGTGATCGCCGATCAGCGCCCGGACCCGGCCCCATTCGGTGCCGGAAATAAAGATGTCGCCCTGCTTCAGGGTACCGCGCTGGATGAGCACCGTGGCGACGGGACCGCGGCCGCGCTCCAGCTTGGACTCGATGACCACGCCTTCCGCCTCGCGGTCCGGATTGGCCTTGAGTTCGAGCACATCGGCCTGCAGCAGAATCGCTTCTTCGAGCTTGTCCAGATTGGTTCTCTTGGTGGCCGAAACATCCACCGCCAGCACATCGCCGCCGTATTCCTCCACCACCACATCGTGATTGAGAAGTTCCTGCCGGCAGCGGGTCGGGTCCGCCCCTTCCTTGTCGATCTTGTTGACGGCGACAATGATCGGCACTTCCGCCGCCTTGGCATGCTTGATCGCCTCGACGGTCTGGTCCTTGATGCCGTCATCAGCCGCAACGACCAGAACGACAATATCCGTTACCGTCGCACCTCGCGCGCGCATGGCGGAAAAAGCGGCATGGCCCGGCGTGTCGATGAACGTGATCGCCTGCCCGGAAGGCACCCTCACCTGATAGGCGCCGATATGCTGGGTGATGCCTCCCGCTTCATGGGCGACGACATCGGTTTCGCGCAGCGCATCGAGCAGCGACGTCTTGCCGTGATCGACATGGCCCATCACGGTCACGACCGGAGCACGTGGATGCATCTGCCCGTCCTTGTCCGGCTCGCCACCGATGCCGAGTTCGACGTCCGCCTCGCTGACCCGACGCACCTTGTGGCCGAATTCCTCCACGATGAGTTCCGCCGTGTCGGCGTCGATGGTCTGGGTGATGGTCGCCATGACGCCCATTTTCATCAATGACTTGATCACGTCGGCGGCTCGTTCGGCCATCCGGTTTGACAGCTCCTGCACCGTGATGACTTCGGGAACCGTCACATCGCGCACGACCCGCGTGGGCGGCTCGTGACTCTTCGTCATGGCCTTGACTTTTTCGCGCTGGCGGGCGCGACGCACGGAGGCCAGGCTGCGTACCCGTTCCTCGCCATCGCCGAGCGCCTGGCCGATGGTCAGCTTGCCTGACCGCCGGCGCGATTCGCCACGGCGTGACGGCGTGCTTTTCTTGGCTTCGACCTTGCCTTTCCGGCGCTTGGTTTCCTCGTCATCCTCGTCCTCGACGCGCGCCGGCTCTTCCTTGGCCCGCGACACGAAGGTCAGGCCGACACCCGCCACATCCGGAATTTCGGGCGCCGCCGGCTGGTCCTCGCCGTCCGTCGGCGCGGCGACTTCGGCGGGCGCTTCGCCAGCCGCTTCGGCGGATGCCGCCTGCAGTTCCTCCTCGCGCTCGCGCTCGGGCGCGGGCCGCTTGCGGGCGGCAGCGGCCAGGCGCTCCGCCTCGTCCCGCCGGCGGGCTTCCTCCTCGACCTGGCGTGCCAGCCCATGGGCCGCGCGGCTGCGAGAGGCGCGCTCGGCCTCGGTCAGGTGGCTGGCGGGCGCCGTCTCGGGTTCGGGCGTGGCCGGCTTGGCCTTGGGTCCGGTTGCCGCTTCGGCGAGCGCCTCTTCGGCTGCCGTCTTTTCGGAGACTTTCTGCAGCCGGCCGCCGGCGCCGCGCTCATAGGTGCGGCTCCGTTTCACCTCGACGGTGACGGTCTTGGACCGGCCATGGGAGAAGCTTTGCCGGACCTGACCGCCCTCGACGGTCTTTTTCAGTTCCAGCTTCCCGGGGCGGCTCAGCTTAAGCGGCTTTTTGCCTTCGTTTTTCTCGGTCGCCATGTGTTCCTAGCTCTACTCGTTACGCGTCGCGCCGGGCCCATTCGCCTCACGCGCGTCGTCGGGCCCGCGAAATCCTTCCAGCCGCCGCGCCTCGAACTCGATCTTTCCGGCCAGACCCCCCGGGCCGACCGCAACATGCACCGCGCGGTCACGCCCGAAGGCTGCACCCAGCTCGGCGGCGGTGAGGCACTGGAAAACCGGCAGAGACCCCCCTGGCGCTTCCCGGCGCGCCGCAAGAGCGGGACGTCGCAGCTTGGCCTTTCCCCCCTCGGCGCCGTCGCCGGCCTCGAAGAGGAGCGCGGCCCTGCCTTGTTCCAGCCAGGCCTTGACCTGCTCGAATCCGAGCACCGCTTCTCCCGCCTTCCGTGCGAGGCCGAGATAGGCGCGGCACCGCGCGGCCAGGAGTGTCGCCACATCCTGGGCCAGCCCGTCGGGAACGGTCACGGTCTGGCGGGCTGCCCTGGCAAACACCCCCTTCGCCACGGCGAGCGCTATTATATCCTTCCGGGCGGACAGCCACAAACCCCGCCCCGGCAGTTTTTCCGCCACATCGGGGGTGATCCGTCCATCCGGCCCGACAACGAAGCGCACCAGGCCCGAGCGGGGCCGGCGGGCGCGGGTCACGAGACAACGGCGCAGCCCCGCCGCCTCGTCCGGCGCGAGCCGGTCCGGGCGGTCCCCCGCATCTCGTGCGGTCGCCTTGGCGGCAGTGGCTGCATTCATGGGCTCTGCTCCTGTCCCTATCGCCCTTATCCCTCGGTGCCAGTGCCCGTTTTGGGGTCCGTTTCAGTGCCCGTTTCCTCCGGCTCGGCCACGGGCGCCGTCAGGTCCTCATCGGGAAACCAGTGGGCGCGGGCGGCGAGAATGATCCGGTCGGCCTCTTCCGCGCTCATTTCGCCGGCGCCAACAATATCGAGCAGCTCGTCGCGCGCCAGGTCGCCGAGATCATCGAGGGTCTTCACCCCGGCCTCGCCCAGCTTGACGAGAAGCGGCGTCGTCAGCCCCTCGATAGCCGCAACCTCGTCGGTGACGCCAAGCTCCCGGCGCTTCTGGGTTTGCGTTTCCTCGATCTGTTCGAGATAGGCGCGCGCCCGGGCGCGAAGTTCTTCCGCAACCTCTTCATCAAAGCCTTCGATCCCGGCGAGATCCTCGACCGGGACGAAGGCCACGTCCTCGATCGTGGTGAAACCTTCGGTGACCAGCAGGTGGGCAATCACATCATCGACATCAAGGGCGTCGAAATACATTTGCGAGCGCTGGCGGAACTCCTCGTTGCGGCGCTCCGATTCTTCCGCCTCGGTCATGATATCGATATCCCAGCCGGTGAGAATCGAGGCGAGGCGCACGTTCTGTCCACGCCGCCCGATGGCCAGGCTGAGCTGGTCGTCGGGGACGATCACCTCGATCCGGCCCGCGCCCTCATCGAGGACGATCTTGCTCACCTCGGCCGGCGCCAGGGCATTCACCACGAAGGTGGCGGGATCGATCGACCAGGGAATGATGTCGATCTTCTCGCCCTGCAATTCGCTCACCACGGCCTGCACGCGCGAGCCGCGCATGCCGACGCAGGCGCCCACCGGATCGATGCTTGAATCGTTGGAAATGACGGCGATTTTGGCACGGCTGCCCGGGTCACGGGCGACCGCCTTGATTTCTATGATGCCGTCATAGATTTCGGGAACCTCCTGACCGAAGAGGGCGGCCATGAATTCGGGCCGCGTCCGGGTCATGAAGATCTGCGGGCCGCGCGGTTCCTCGCGTACATCGTAAATGAAGCCGCGCACACGGTCGCCGCGCTTGAGATTTTCGCGCGGCAGGATGTCGTCCCGGCGCATCATGGCTTCGGCCTTGCCAAGATCGATCACGGCGTTGCCGAATTCGACCCGCTTGACAATGCCGTTGACCACCTCGCCCTTGCGATCCTTGTATTCCTCATACTGCCGCTTGCGTTCCGCCTCGCGAACTTTCTGCACGATGACCTGCTTGGCGGTCTGGGCCGCTATGCGGCCGAAATCTATTGGCGGCAGGGTCTCGGTGAAGAAGTCGCCCACCTGTTTTTCCGGATCCCGCGCCTGGGCGTCCTCGAGCGAAATCTGCGTCGCCTCGTTCTCCACCTCGTCCACCACCTCGACGAAACGGCGCAACTGGATCTCACCCGTGTCACGATTCACTTCTGCGCGAATATCGTATTCGTGCCCGTATTTGGAGCGCCCGGCCTTCTGGATGGCCTGCTCCATCGCCTCGAGAACTTCGTCGCGCTCAATGCCCTTTTCGCGCGCGACGGTATCGGCGACCTGAATGAGTTCCAAACGTGACTGAATGGTTTGCATCGTCTTTTTCCGATTCGGCTTCGTAACAGGGTCTAAAAATCCGTCCGCCCGCTTCTCGCAGGGCCGGACGCTCGGTGCTAGTGATGCCTCTCCGGGGCATCGGGGTTCCCGGCATCGGGGTCAATATCCTCGGGCCGCGGTTTAAGTCGCGCCGATTTGATGTCTTCGAAAGGCAGGGCAACCTCGCCCTCTTCCGTTTGCAGGACCAGCGTCCCGTCCACCGGGGCGCCCAGCCAGCCGGTGAACCGCCGCCGGCCGTCCCGTAACGCGATCAGCTCCACCCTTACCTCCCGGCCGGCATACCGGCGGAACTGGGATTCCCGCACCAGTGGCCGGTCGATGCCGGGCGAGCTGACCTCCAGCGTATACCGGCCCCGAACGGTCTCCTCGACATCGAGCGCCGGCGACAGGGCTCGGCTGATCTCGGCGCAATCATCGACCGTCATGCTGCCATCCGCATTTTCGGCCATGACCTGCAGGACGCTGCGCGCCCCGTTCCAGTCGATCCGCCAGAGGACGTAGCCGAGCCCCTCGACAATGGGCCGGATAACCGGGTCGAGGGCCTCCGCCAGGCCCGATACGCCACCGATCGCCCGGTCGCCGTCGCCCGCTTCCCTCGTCCCTGTCGTGGCCCGCGGATCTCTCAAGGTTTCCCGTGCGCCCCGGTTGGAAGATGCCGCAAATAAAAAGTGGGCCAGCGGCCCACCCTGCGAACTCGATGATCGACCGGATCCCATCAGCATCCAGCCGACCGCTGTAACAGGGGGAATGTAGTCTTTCGCCCGGGATCTGCAAGGGGTTTCAGCAGGTTTTTGGGTTCTGGCGCGGGAATCGGCCGTCTGGCCTCAGCGCCGGCGATAGGTGAGATAGATGGCCCGCCGGCCGGCGGATGCTGCCTTGGCCTCGTAGCGCGTCGGCGGCCAGTCGGGCGGGCGCTCCCGCCAGTCCCGCGCGTGCTCCGCCAACCAGAGGAATTCGGGGCGGGCGGCCATATGGGCGAGGATCCAGGCCAGATAATCGGCGTGATCCGTGGCCAGGCGCAACTCGCCCCCCGGTTTCAGGAGCCGGGCGAACTCTTCCAGCGTGGCATGATTGATCAGCCGGCGCTTATGGTGGCGCGTCTTGGGCCAGGGATCCGGGAAAAGGACGAAGATCCGCTCGAACGCGCTGACGGGAAGCCGGGACATGAGCGCGCGCGCGTCGCCCGGAAAGACCCGGATGTTTTCGCAGCCCCCGGCCTCGATTTTTTCGAGGAGATGCAGGACTCCGGTCCGGAAGGGCTCGACGCCGACAAAGCCGGTGTCGGCATGATGCGCTGCTTGCCAGATGAGATGCTCGCCGTCGCCGAAGCCAATTTCCAGCGCCGCGCGGGCGACAGGCGCGCCGAACATCGTCTCGAGTGAGAGGGGCCGGGTGCCGTCCGGGATACCGAACCGCGCCAACCCCGCGGCCAGGGCCGCCTTCTGGGCCGCGCTGAAGGGCCGGCCCTGGCGCCGGCCATAATACCGGAAGCCCCCCGTCGCGACTTCGCCCTTTCCGGTGGAAGCCGCCTGGTCCCGGTTGTCTGCCCGCTTTCCCGTCATGTCCCGCGTTTCCCGACCGGCATGCGCCGGGGGCCGGCCGCGATCCGGCCTTGCATCAGCGCCAAAGAAAGATTGAAGACTGTTACAGAAAAGCCGCCGGATTAAGAAGGCCGAACTCTGCGGGAAGCCGGGCAGTAAGCTGGACGGGAATCTGGACGGGAATCTGGACGGGAATCTGGGCGGGAATCTGGGCGGCGCGGCGCGCGGCTAATCGGACGCGCCGAGCGACTTGACCAGATCGAAGACCCGCCGGCGCGCCTTTTCGTCCCTGATCTGGTAGTAGGCGCGGACCAGTTCGAGGGTTTCGCGCCGGCCCATGGGATCGGTCTCGTACCCCGCGCCCTCCTCGGCGAGACCCGACGCGCGCGCCGGCAGCGCGCTCATTTCCTCGAAGAAATATGAGACCGGCACGTTCATCACCCGGCTGATTTCGAACAACCGGCTGGCACCCACCCGGTTGGTGCCCCGTTCGTATTTCTGGATCTGCTGGAACGTCAGGCCCAGCGCCTTGGCGAGCTTTTCCTGCGTCATGCCGATCAGGGTCCGGCGCTGGCGGATGCGGCCACCGACATGCACGTCGATCGGATTGGGTCCTGAGGTGCGGGATCTGGTATCGCTTTCCATGATCGAGACTCCTGGTCCTCCCCTTGCCTCCGGTCCTGGCGTGGCCGGCGTTTCCGTTATCGGCCCCTGTGGCCCAATCTAGAGCGCGGATGGTTAATAAATGTTAACAATGAACATTATTGTAGGTAATGTTGTCTGACAGGATCATACCTTGGGAGACCAATCCCCGATAGGTTGCGCTCCCGCCCTTACCCCCGCCGGCAGCGCCACGAAAACAACATAGCGCACAAAATCAGCCCAAAAAGAGGAACATCTCCCCATCGCGCATAGGTTGTCATTTCCCTGGCGGGCTTCGGCAGGTCCCGAGTGAGAACGCCGGTCTCGCCCAACCCGAGCCGGCCGATGATCCGGCCGAGCGGGTCGATCACCGCCGAAATGCCGGTATTGGCGGCCCGGATGACGGGCAGGCCCTGCTCGACAGCGCGCAAGCGGGCGGCGGCGAAATGCTGGTACGGCCCCGCCGTCAGGCCGAACCACGCGTCGTTGGTGACGTTGAGCAGCCAGTCGGGCCGGTTTTCCCGATCCACCACGGCATCGGGAAAGATGATTTCGAAACAGACGAGCGGCCCGACCGGCGGCACCCCGGGCAGCGTCAGCGTCCGTGGCCCGGTGCCGCGCGAGAAATCGCCGGTGCCTGCCGTCAGTTTTTCGAAAGGCAGCCAGTCGCGCAGCGGCATGAATTCACCAAATGGAACGAGGTGAAACTTGTCATAGGTATCGACCACCGTGCCGCCGCCGCCTATGGCGAAGACACTGTTCCAGATATCCTCGATCGGCCCGTCCCCCGGCGTTACCCGAAGCGCGCCGGTCAGAACATAACGCGCCCGCCCGTCGTCACCATCGCGCGCCGCCGCCGCCGCCAGCACGTCGGCGATCGCACCCCGGGCCGCGGCATCTCGATTGAGTGCGTAGGGCACCGCCGTTTCCGGCCAGACAAACAGGGTCGGGACCCGATCGTCACCGGTACTGCCGGCCAGCGGGCCGAGCGACATCTCGGCATGACGCCGGAACAGGCGCCGGCGCAGGTCGGGCGACCATTTATGGGTTTGCGCGACATTGGCCTGCACGATGCGCAGGCGCAGATCGGGCTGGTACGCGGTCGGCTGGGCGGCGAGGCGCCCCGCCCCCCAGCCGATCAGCGCCAGCGGCAACACCAGACTGAAAGCGAGGGTTGCGCCAAGCGCCCGCCGCCGCCCGGACGGGTTTGCCAGCGCGGCCGGCAGGCCCGCCGCGAGCGCGGTCACGGCCGAGAGGCCGAAAACTCCCACGAGGGCGGCCGGTTGCAGCGTCGCCGGCGCGGCCGCCCAGAGAGAGCCGAGCGGGTTCCAGGGAAACCCGGTGAGGACCTGGCCGCGCACCCATTCGGCGAGGGTCCAGAAGCCCGCGAAAAGAAACACGCGGCCCAGCGGCGCCAGGGCGAAGCGGCGCAAGATCGCCTCCGTCAGCCCCGCCGCCAGGGCGATGAAAAAGGCCAGCCCCGCCGCCAGCGCCGGTACCGCGAGCGGAACCAGCCAGGGGAGACGGTCGGCCTCGAGCATTACGGCGAAAGTGATCCAGTAAAGCCCAAAGGCGAAAAACCCGAACCCGAACAGCCAGCCGCGCCAGAAAGCAGCGGCGGCGGTCGGGGCGGCGGCAAGGGCCCAGAGGAGCCCCGGGAGGGAGACGAAGAGCACGGGCGCCACGAAGGCGGGCGGCAGCGCCAGCGTCGCGAGCGCGCCCAGGGCGATCAGGCTGATGACCCGGCGGGGCGTCGTGGCGAGAAAAAGACGGAAGAAGGGGGCCGGGCAATCCGCGCCAACGGCGCCGGGCGGCGCGATCCGGGCGTTCACGGGCTCTGTTCGGCGGCCGCCCGGCCCACCGGCCGGACCCGGAGGCGCTTGACCCGCCGCTCATCCGCGTCCAGCACCTCGAAGCGCACGCCCGAGCCATGGCTGAGCCGTTCCCCCCGGCGGGGCACATGGCCGAGCAGTTCGACGACCAGCCCGCCCAGCGTATCGATATCCGCGCGCTCCTCGGTGGTAACAAAGGGGCCGGTCGCCGCCTCGAACTCCTCGATCTGCATGGTGCCCGAAACATCGAAACTGCCATCGGGCCGGCGGACGATGCGTTCCGTCTGCGCCTTTTCCTGATCGTGCTCGTCCTCGATCTGGCCGACGATCTCCTCCACGAGGTCCTCGATCGTCACCAGCCCATCGGTACCGCCGAATTCATCCACGACGATCGCCATGTGAATCCGCGTGTCCCGCATTTCGAGCAGCAGTTCGAGAACCCCCATGCTGGGAGCCACGAACAACACCGGACGCAGAATGTTTTTCATGTTGAAGGAATCGGGCGCGCTGGTGACAGGCAGCACATCCTTGATGTGGACCATGCCGGTCACCTGATCGAGCGTCTCACGGAAAACGGGCAGCCGCGAATGGTAGCGATCGCCCATGAGCTGGACGATATCAGCAAGCCCCGCGCCCTCGTCGATGGCGATGATGTGCGCGCGGGGCACCATGAGGTCCCATACTTCGAGGTCGCGCAACTTTGTGACGTTGGTCAGGAGTGCCTTCTCGTGAACATCGAGGGTGACATCCTCATCCTCGATCAGTTCGGTCAGCGCCTCGCTGAGGGTGGTATCGGGCTGACGGCCCCGAAACTTGTTCCTGAGCCACCCGAGAAGCCCGGTTGTGCCATTCCCGCCCGCGCGGCCGACGCCGGGGGAGGGGCGGTTCTCAGCCATGGCTTCGGGGCGGGAGGCCTTCATGAGCCGGCTCCGTCCGTCCTGTCGAGAAGCGCATAGGGGTCGGCGATGCCGAGCCGGGCCAGCGCCGCGACCTCGAGGTTTTCCATCTCCGCCGCCGCGCCATCGCTTTCGTGATCAAAACCCAGAAGGTGCAGCACACCATGAACCACGAGGTGCCTGGTATGATCGGACGCGGCTTTGCCCTGACGCTCTGCTTCCCCGATAACGGTTTCCAGCGCGAGCGCGATGTCGCCCAGCAGGCCCGGAGCGGCGGCCGGAAACGCGAGGACGTTGGTTGGCCTGTCCTGGCCGCGATAGGCGCGGTTGAGATTCTGGACGAACTCGTCGCCGCCAAGAAGAACCGTCAGCTCTCCGCGATCCCTCGCGGCCGCCGGCGCGACGGCGAATGCCGCCTCGACAGCGGCGATCACGCAGGCCTCCGGATCGCCGAGGTGACCGTGCCAGCCCGCGTGATCCACGCGCACCACGGTCTCGGCCGGCATGGGCACGGAGTCCGGTTCCGGCCCCGATATCGCATCAATCCTCATCGGTCTGCAGTTTCGGCAGGGTCCCCGCCGGGCTGGTCATAGGCGCGGACAATCCGCGCCACGAGCGAATGACGCACGACATCCTTGTCCGTGAAATGGCAGAAGGCGATTCCGGAGACCGACTGCAACCGGTCCACCGCTTCGCGCAGACCAGAGGCCTGACCCGCCGGCAGGTCGATCTGGGTCAGGTCGCCGGTGACCACCATGCGCGAATTCTCGCCAAGCCGCGTCAGCAGCATTTTCATCTGCATCGAGGTCGTGTTCTGTGCCTCGTCCGCAATGATGAAGCTGTTGGACAGGGTGCGGCCGCGCATGAAGGCGAGTGGCGCGATTTCGAAGTCGCCGTTGGCGAGGCGCTTGGAGACCTGATCCCCCGGCATCATGTCGTGCAGCGCGTCGTAGAGGGGACGCAGGTATGGGTCCACCTTCTCGCGCAGGTCCCCCGGCAAAAAGCCCAGTCGTTCGCCTGCCTCGACGGCCGGCCGGCACAGGATCAGCCGTTCGACCTCGCCGCGAAGAAACATCGAGACCGCCTGGGCCACCGCCAGATAGGTCTTGCCGGTGCCCGCCGGCCCAATTCCGAAGACCAGGTCGTGATCGAGGATCGCCCTGAGGTATGTGGACTGGTTTTTCGAGCGCGGTGTGATGTGGCGCCGGCGTGTCGCGATGACGAGCGCCTCGTCCTCATCCGTTCGATCGGCCTCCGGAATTTCGTCGCTCATGCGAATCGCCGCATCCACCTCTGCCAATCCCACTTCTTGCCCCTGATTGAGACGGCGGTAAAGCTTCTCGAGCGTCTCGCGGGCCGTGACGCGCGCATCCTCGGGCCCGGTAATGGCGATCACATTGCCGCGCGGCACGAGCCCGACGTCGAGCGCCTGCTCGATCCGGGCCAGATGCCGGTCGTGCTCGCCGTAAAGCAGCGACAGCAACCTGTTGTCATCGAACTGCACGAAGGTGGGCTCGGCGGCAGACCCGGACGCGGAACCAGGTGTCGGCCTGTGCCTGTCCGGCGTTTTAGCATCCAGCAGCGAGGGGCCAGTCGACGGCGAATCTGGCGAAGGCCCCGTAGACGGTGATCTCACCCGCAGGCTCTCTCTCCGGTTGATCCAGTCTTGCCGGGCCCGGGCCCCGTTCGCGCGAGACCCGGGGACGCGATGCATCCCTGCAAGGAGTTGGATAGCGCCGCCTCGATTGTCACATCAACGAGGCGGCCATACAAATCCTCATTCCCGGCCACGTGGACCGGCTGCAAAAACGGACTCCGGCCCGCCATCTGGCCGTCACGGCGGCCGGGGCGGTCGAACAGCACGGCCAGGGTAGTGCCGACGAGGGCCCTGTTAAAACGACGCTGCTGCACCGCGAGGCGGGCCTGGAGTTCGGCCAGCCGCTGCTGCTTCACGCTGTCGTCGATCGCCGTCGCCCCGCGTTCCGCCTCCGCCGCCGGCGTCCCCGGCCGGGCGCTGTATTTGAATGAAAATGCCTGCGCGTAAGCGATTTCGCCGACCAGCTCGAGCGTGGCCTGGAAATCGGCCTCCGTCTCGCCCGGAAATCCGACGATGAAATCGGAGGACAGGGCCAGATCGGGCCGCGCCTGGCGCAGCCGATCCACCAGGCGGCGATATTCGTCGGCCGTATAGCGCCGGTTCATGGCCGCGAGGATCCGGTCCGAGCCGGACTGCACGGGCAGGTGGAGATAGGGCATGAGCTGGGGGACGTCGCCATGGGCGCGGATCAACTCGTCGTCCATATCCGCCGGGTGGCTCGTCGTGTAGCGGATCCGGTCGAGTCCGTCGATCTCGGCCAGGGCCAGGATCAGCCGGCCCAGCCCCCAGTCGCCTTTGGCCGCACCGGGGGCGGCGCCGTGATAGGCATTGACGTTCTGACCCAGAAGCGTGATCTCGCGCGCGCCACCGGCCACCTGGCGCCGGGCCTCGGCGATCACATCGGCCGCCGGACGCGAATATTCGGCCCCGCGCGTGTAGGGGACGACACAAAAGCTGCAGAACTTGTCGCAGCCCTCCTGCACCGTCAGGAAGGCGGAAAGCCCCTGGGACTTGCGCTCTTCCGGGAGAAAATCGAACTTGGTCTCGGCCGGAAATTCGGTGTCGATCAGATGGCCGGTCTGTCCCGCCGCCTCTCCCCGTGCCTCGGCGACGAGAGCCCCCAGCCGGTGATAGGCCTGCGGACCCAGCACGACATCGACGAAGGGCGCACGGCGCTGCATTTCCTCGCCCTCCGCCTGGGCAACGCAGCCGGCAACGGCGATCGTCATATTGTCGCCCGCCGCCGCACGAGAATTTTTCAGAGGCCGCAGCCGGCCCAGTTCCGAATAAACCTTTTCCGCCGCCTTCTCGCGAATATGGCATGTGTTGAGGACGACGACGTCCGCCTCCTCGGGGCGATCGACCGCGTCATACCCGTCCGCCGCCATGACATCCGCCATCCGGGCGGAGTCATAAACATTCATCTGGCAGCCGTAGGTTTTGACGAAAAGTTTTTTGGCCAAAGTCACCAAGCCCTCAGCGGGCGATTGTCGGGCGGCCCGTTGCCGCCCGCGCCGGTCCTCGGCCGGCACCGTTCCGGTTCCGGACCCTAGCACCGGCTTTTGGCGAGTCAAGAAGGCGGGCGGGTGCGAAGGGCCCGGCCACAGTCAGGCGGCGGCCGGCATCGCGGGAGGACGCCCGGCCAGGGCCCGCGACAGGCCAACGGCAACTTCGCGATGACAATGGCGCGCCAGCGCCTTCCGGTCGGCGAAGGCGTCGATGGTGGTCGGCTGATGGAAGGCGATCCGGACCTCGATGGCGCCGAAACTGGCCACGCGCCAAAAATGGGCGGCGAGGGCCATGTCCGCGTACCACGCGAAAAGTGGGCGCAGCCCGCGCCCGATCGGCACGCCGTCGAGCCGGGTATAGGCGACCGAGACCGGTTGCACCTTGAGCGGCTTTCCCGACGGCCGGTACTCGGCGACGCTGAAGAGCGCGCTCTTGAACGGCAACGTGCGGTTCCCGTCATTGCTGGTGCCTTCGGGGAACAGGATCAGCCGGTCCCCGCTTTCGAGCCGGCCGAGGATGCCGTCCCGGTGCTCGTGGGTCTTGTGACGCCGTCGGTCGATGAACACTGTCCGGCAAAGCCGCGCCAGGACGCCGACCACCGGCCAGTCCCGGACATCGGCCTTGGACACAAACGAGCCTTCGATCTGCGATCCCAGCACGACGATGTCGAGATAGGAGGCGTGGTTGCAGACAAAAAGCATGGGCCGCTCTTCCGTCTGCAGCCCGTCGGTTTTTACGGTGATTCCGAGAATGGTGCAGGTCCAGCGGAAATACGCCTTGGGCAGGCGGGACGCCAGCCGGCTGCGGAACACGAGCGCCACGAGCTGCACGGGCAGCAGCAGCACCGTCATGGTGGCAATGACGGTCAGCTTGAGGGCCGCGCGGATGTGGGAGCCGAACATCGCACCGAACATGCCCGCCTCCTATGCGGACCGGTCCGGCAACGGATCAGCCCGGCCGTCATTCTCCCGCAGGTAATGGCGGTGGTATTTCTCGGTCACGAGATCCGTCTTGACCACAATGCAAACGTCGGTCGTGTTGAACTGGTCGTCGACCACGGCGCCGTTCCCGACGAAGCCGCCGAGACGCAGATAGCCCTTGATGAGCGGCGGCAACTCGGCCAGTGCGCGGCGGGAATCCAGTTCGTCCGGTTCCAGAATGTCCATTTCGACGAACCGGTCGGCGATCGCCTGGGGACGCAGTGCGGCCGGCGCGAGATGATGGTGATACAGATACGACAGCGGCACAGCCAGGCTTTCGGGATCGGTGCCGGGCAGACTGCCGCAACCGAACATCAGCTCGATATCATGATGAAAGACGTAGGACGCGATCCCGCGCCAGAGAAGCTGCATGGTGGCGCGGTTGCGATAGGCGCGGTCGACGCAGGACCGGCCGAGTTCCAGAATCTCCCCCGGCAGATCGACGAGGCAGGAGATATCGAACTCGTCCGCGGTATAGAACTGTCCGGCCTGCGCCGCCGCGCTTCGGCGGAGCAATCGATAGGTCCCGACCACCTGCCCGGCGCCGGCCGCCTCGGGGTGGTCGTGATCGATCACAAGAAGGTGGTCCGCAAAATCGTCGAAATGATCGAAATCACAGCGGGCCTCCACCATTTCCAGGGTCGGCTCGGCGGCCATCTCCTCGTAGAAAACGCGATAGCGCAGAGCCTGTGCCGCCCTGATCTCGGCCGTGTCGCGCGCCAGCCGCACTTCGAGTGACTGGGCCCGAACGTCCTCGAGGCCGGGGAGCGGGGCGGAGAAGCGGGCCGGGCCGGGGCGGGCCGCGGCGGCGAAGGCCGGCATGGGCACGGTTTTTTTCATGACAGACAGAAGCTGTTTCCGTTCGGGGTGGCGAGCCCGGTCAACCTAACTTCAAAATATTACAGTTTGTCGGCATTTGCCGTACCGGGCCAGATCAATCCTGTCGACGCGACCGGAGCTTGGCGCGCTAGGGCTTTTTGGGCCGGACGTAGAGTTCGAGCCGATGGCTGAGAATCTCATAGCCGTGTGCTTCGGCGACCCGGCGCTGGAGCTCCTCGATCTCGTCATTGCGAAACTCGATCACCTTCCCCGACTGGACGTCGATGAGGTGGTCGTGATGCTCCTCGGGCGCTTCCTCGTAGCGCGATCTGCCGTCGCCAAAATCGTGACGCTCGATCACGCTGACCTCTTCCAGGAGACGCACGGTCCGGTACACGGTCGCGATGGAGATATTGGGATCGATCTCAAGCGCCCGGTTATAGACCTGCTCCACATCCGGGTGATCATCTGAATCGGACAGAACCTGCGCAATGACCCGACGCTGTTCGGTCATCTTCACACCGCGATCGATGCAAAGTTGTTCAATCCGGGATTTTATTGCCGTGTCCGTCATCTCTGTTTCAACGACCGGGGTCTCGTGGACCAGGGTGAACGGTTCGAATTCCGGCCGCCTGTCCCCGGGCGGCGACGGCCGGACCCGGATCCTGACGGCGGTCTCTCGGCGCTAGGATACCCGCTTGTCGCCGCCTTATGAAGAAGGCTTTCGCGCCGGTGCCGCGAACTCCCGTTTCTTGCGGAAACTCCGGGATTTGTGGAATGTGCCGGGGGCGCGCCTAGCGCTTGCGGCGCGGCTGCGTGCCGAGGCCGATTTCTTTCGCCAGTTTGCTGCGCTGCCGGGCGTAGTTCGGCGCGACCATGGGGTAATCGGCCGGCAGGCCCCATTTTTCACGATATTCCTCGGGGCTCATGCCATAGGCGGTCTTGAGGTGGCGCTTCAGCATCTTGAGCTTCTTGCCATCCTCGAGGCAGATCAGGTAGTCGGGCGTGATCGAGCGCCGCACCGGCACCGCGGGCTGCTGCTTCTGGGCTTCCAGCCGCACCGCCCCCTCGCCGACATTGGACAGGGTACGAAAAACCTGCTGAATCAGGGCCGGCAGATCACCCACCGCCACCGTGTTGTTCGAAACATGGGCAGCCACGATGTCGCTGGTCAGGGACAAAAGATCGTTCTTGTTGCTGGTATCGGCCATCTTCGCTTTCATGTCCGCGGCGGGCCGGGCCCTGCCACAAGTCTTCGCGGGTAAATTGATTTCGTGCGGTGCCGCTTGGGCGCTTCTATATATAGTATTTACTCCGATTTTCGCAATATTACTGGCCGCCCCAAAAAAATATTTCCGGATTTTCTTATTTTGTTCAGTAAAAGGACCTTGACAGTCCGGGGCCGAACCGTCTTGCGCAGGGGGCCGGGCGCGGCCCTATAGTGATGATATGGCAGACCATTTTCTCGACATCACGGGCGAGACCTGCCCGCTCACTTTCGTCAAGACCAAGCTGGCGCTGGAGCGCGCGCGTCCGGGCGATCGCCTGGAGATACGCCTGAAAGGCGCGGAACCGCTGGAAAATGTCCCTCGCTCCGTGACCGAACACGGGCACGAGGTCCTGTCCCTCACGGTCGAGTCGGAGGGCGGGTCGGGCGGTCCCGACGATGTCTGGCGCCTCGTCATCGCACGCCGCTAGGCCGGTACGCGCCCGGCCGGCCCCAGTCAGTCGAGAGACTTCGCAAGTAATAACGCATCCTCACGACTTGCCGCTTCGCGCGGGCGATCGGACACGGCGTAATAGCCGGGCCGGCGCCCCACCTGACGGAATCCTGCGCGCCGATAGAGGTTTCTGGCGGCGATGTTGTGTTCGTTCACTTCCAGCACGATCCGGCTGATGCCGGCGCCGGGCATGGCGGCGCAGAACGCCTCCATCATGAACGTGCCGAGCCCTCGACCGCGGCATTCGGGAAGAATGGCGAGGCTTATGATATCCGCTTCGCCGCCGACGCAGCGCGCGAGGATGAACCCCGCCGGCCTCCCGCCGTCGCGCAGGAGAAATCCCGTCCCGCCCCGGAGAGCGAGCACTTCCATGATGGTCGCGGCGGTCCAGGGTTCAGCGAAACTTGCCCGATGCAACTTTGCAATCACCTTGGCAAAGGTCCCGGTCACGGGCTCGAGACGGCGGCCCCGCATGCTAGATCACTCTGCCGCCGTTCAACGGGGTCTTGGCATAGGGCGGGTGCAGGTAGACCGGGCCCGGCGCACGGTCCGGCGCCGGCGCGCGCGCGCCGAGCCGGGCCAGGGCCGCGGCATCGGGATAGGGCCCGCAGCGCGCCGGATCGGGCAGAGAGGCCCGCGCGGCCAACCCGGCCGGCAGCGCGGCCTTCAGTTTTTCGGCGCCGTTTCCGGCCAGCAGCATGGGCCCCGGCGGCAGCACATCGGCCGCCTCGTCCGCAAGCCGCGAGACGGTCTCGCGCCCGGGATCGCACGCCAGATAGAGATCGCGCCGCCCGCCATCGATCGCCACAACCACGTTCTGGCCACCCGCCTTCGCGATCGGCTGCGCCATCTCGAAAAAAACCGCTGTCGTCTCGATGCCGACCACGGCGAGATCGTCCGGCAGGGCCAGCCCCTGGGCGGCGGCGAGACCGATGCGAACGCCGGTAAAGGAGCCTGGCCCCGTCGTCACCACGATGCGCTCGAGCGCACCGACCGCCAACCCCGCTTCCGCCATCAGTTCGGCCACGAGCGGCACGATCGCCTCCGCCTGGCCTCGGCCCATCGCCACGTGACGCGTGTGGGTGACCTGCCCGCCATCCAGCAGGGCGACGGAACAGGCTCCGAGAGACGTATCGAGGGCGAGGAGACGCACGGAACAGGCACTCCGAAAATCGGATTCAGGAGCCCGGCACGGGACCGGGGCACGGAACTGGGGCACGGGACCGGGGCACGAACCCGTTTCTAGAATACCCCGTGGCAGCCTGCTATAGGGGAGCGAAGAAGGGGTCACACGGAAGGGGCCACACAGATTGGGCGACCGGCACCGGGAACTTGTGGAGATCGAGGCGACCGCCCCCGGCATTCGCCTCAGCCTTGCCTATGCCACGGCCGGCAATTTCACCGGCCGGCCGGTCTATGCCCGGCCCCGCTGCTATCTTCATTCCCGGGCGGCGGACTGCCTTTTCCATGCCCGTGATCTCGCCGCCGCCGAGGAGCTGGAGCTCCTGATCTTCGATGCGTTTCGCCCGACCGAGGCGCAGGAGCGTCTGTGGGCCCACACGCCCGATCCCGAATTCCTGGCCCCGCCCGAGCGCGGCTCCCCGCATTCGCGCGGGGTGGCGGTGGACCTCACCCTGGTGGACCAGGCCGGGCGGCCGCTCGATATGGGGACGGATTTTGACGCTTTCACGCCGCTTTCCCATCATGGGGCGGCGGGCATATCGGCCGAGGTCGCGCGAAACCGCTACCTGCTTCTGGGACTGATGACCACGGCGGGCTGGGATTTCTTCCGAAATGAATGGTGGCACTATCAATTGTTCAACGCGCGCGACTATCCGCTGCTTTCCGATCGCGACCTGCCCGCCCCCATGATGGCGCCGGCGGCAAGCTAAGGTTCCTTGCTTTTTCCGCGCCGCCGGGCCTAAGCTCCGCCATTCTTGGGGGTCGCCTTTGCTCGCATCTTTCCTGACACGGGCCGGCGTTCCGGTATGCCTGGCGCTGGGCCTTCTTCTGACATCGCCCGCCGCGCAACCCGGCCGCGCCGCCATCGCGGCCGAGGCCGACGCGCGCCACGCGGTGATCCTGATGTATCACAGGTTCGGGGAAAGCGAATTCCCCACGACCAATACCACGCTGGAACAGTTCGAGGCCCATCTGGCGGAGCTGCGCCAGGGCAAGTACAACGTCCTTCCCCTGCCCCGGATTGTCGAGCATCTGAAATCGGGGATGCCACTGCCGGATCGCGCCATTGCGATCACCGTCGACGATGCGTTCATCTCGGTCTACCGCGAAGCCTGGCCCCGGCTGAAAGCGGAGGGCCTGCCCCTTACCCTGTTCGTCGCGACGGACGCCATCGATTCCGGGCTTCCCGGCTATATGAGCTGGGACCAGTTGCGCGAGCTGGCCGCCGCAGGCGTGACCATCGGTTCGCAAACGGCCTCCCACCCGCACATGACGACGCTTTCGGCCGAGGCGATCCGGCGCGAGCTTCAGGCCTCCAATCAGCGCTTTCGCGAGGAGCTCGGCCAGGAGCCACGGCTTTTCGCCTACCCTTACGGCGAGTTCGACAGGTTGAGCCGGCGCGTGGTCGAGGAAGAAGGATTCATGGCCGCCTTCGGCCAGCATTCAGGGGTCGCCTATACCGGGCATGACCCCATGTGGCTGCCGCGCTTCACCTTCAATGAACGATATGGCGATCTGGATCGCTTCATCATGGCGGCGAATGCCCTGCCCCTCAAACTCAGCGATCTCACGCCGGAAGATACCCAGCTTTCCCGAAGCAACAATCCGCCCGCCTTCGGCTTCACCGTGGCCCCGGAGATGGGCGCTCTCGGCCCGTTGGCCTGCTACGCCTCAGGCCAGGGTCAGGCCGCGCTCGAGGTTCTTGGCGATCGGCGGATCGAAGTGCGCGTGGCGGCACCGTTCCCGGCCGGGCGGGCGCGAATCAATTGCACCCTGCCGGGACCGGATCGACGCTGGCGCTGGTTCGGCATCCAGTTTTACGTCCCGGCCGAAGCCGGCGCGCCCGGCCCGGCGGAGGACGCGGACTAGCCGGGACGAAACACCGGCTCAGGCTCAGGCCGAGGGTGAATCGAAAGCCGCCTGGTCGAGCTGGCGCAGCCGGTTTACGCGGATGATCGTCTTGATGGAGGCGACGTAGTCTTCGCCCCGCTCCGAATAGCTCTTGAGATCCTCCACCAGGGCCACGCTGTCGAGCCGGCCGGACTCCGCACGCTGCTCGGCGCGGGTCAGGCGAAACTGCCGGTAGGCGCGATGGGTGTTGAGGTTGTGAAGGTATGCAGCGACGGCGTCGTGCAGCTCGTCGAAGACCCGCACCTTGTGGCTGGCCTCCGCCTCACGCCGGCGCGGCACAAGACCCTCGCCCTCCGCGGTTGTCCACTGTCCGAAAAGCGCGTTGCCTTCCTGCGCAAAGCGCGATGTGCCCCAGCCGCTTTCTTCCGCCGCCTGCGCCAGCGCCAGGGACGCCGGCACCGTGTCCACGCGCCGCATCAGCACATTCATGTCGTCGTCCTTGACGCGGTATTGCCAGAAAATTTTGTCCAGCCACGCGCGATCGTCGCCCGACAGGGCGGTGCCCGCCTCGAGTTGCTTGCGCAGTGCGGTCAGTCGCGCACGGGTCGCGCGGATATCCTCGTTCGCGCGCAGGATCAGTGGCAGCATCGTCTTGATGAAGACGATTTTACGGTCCTGCACCGAGTTCAGCTTGTGAAGGTCACCGGGCAGGCTGACAACATACAGACGCGGCACGGCCCGCTCGCCCCGGCGCACCTCATCAAGGCTGTAGCCCTGCGAGGTGAATACGGAAAACAGCTTTTTCGAGCTGTTGACCATCTCGATCCCGTCCTGCTTCTGAACCCTAATCACACGATCGGGATTGGGCGCGTACCGGGCCACCTGTGCCGTCGTATCGCCCTGTGAACCGGTGCTGGCGAGCAAGTAAAGGCCAAGCACGGCTGCGGCCAGCACGCCCAGCGCAACGCCGTTGAAATACGAGCGCCGTCTCGCGCGTTCGCTGTAAGGGGTGGCACCCTGCCTGGTCACACCGTTGTCCTTTTTTGTCATGGAGCTCGTGGGATGTGCCGACCCGGGAGACACCGGTCCGAGACCGGGATCGCGGCGCGGGTGGCGGGTTGGTTTACAGTACCTGCCGGACTTCCGTTACCTCGGGCACGTAATGGCGCAGCATGTTTTCCACGCCTGCCTTCAGTGTCGCCGAAGAGCTGGGGCAGCCCTGACAGGCGCCCTGCATGTGCAGATACACAACACCTTCTTCGAAACGGTCGAATACGATATCGCCGCCGTCCTGCGCGACCACAGGCCGGACGCGGGTATCGAGGAGTTCCCTGATCTGGCGAACCACATCAGACTCTCCATCTCCATCATCGGGTCCGGTGCTGTCTTCGGCCGGCGCGGTCAGTACGGGCTGGCCGGATGTGTAGTGTTCGATGATCGCACTCAGTACCAGCGGCTTGAGCGCATGCCATTCGAGATTGTCGTCGCGACTGACCGAGATGAAGTCCTGGCCGAGAAAAACCCGGCGCACGCCATCGACATTGAAAAGCCGCTGGGCGAGGGGCGAGCGCCCGGCCTGCGCGGCATCTCCGAAATCGACCGAGCCCTGTCCCGTCACGGGCTGGCCCGGCAGGAATTTGAGCGTCTGGGGGTTTGGCGTCTCTTCCGTCTGGATGAACACCGCATAGCCTCCTTGAAAACCGGCCCCGGGGAAATGGGGGGATGTGGCCCGGGGTGGCGCCGTATTTTCAGCGCGCGTACAGGCTACCTAGGACTTCGAAGGGAAGTGATCAAGCCCCGACAGAGAAAATGATGCTAAAATTTTCGTAAAATTGTTCCGATGCCGTCAGTGCCATTCACCCCGGGTTAACCGAATAAAATATTGATACTGAACGGTTTTCTGGCAGCACCCCGGTTCCGCGCCGGAAGCCCCTCACGGCAACAGGGTTAAGAGATGGCATCCACCTCTTCGAGGCTGAGGGACCCCGGGACGATGGTCACCGGGATGCGCAGGCGACCCGCCGCCTTGCCGATGATATGGCTGACCAGGGGGCCGGGCCCTTTCGATTTGGGTGAGGCGGCAAGCACGAGGATCGAGATCGCCGGCTCTTCATCGATGAGAGAGAGAAGCTCCTCACGCAGTTGTCCTTCACGCACGTAGATGATGGGCATCGAGCCCGCCCAGTTATTCACCCGCGCCGATAACGAGTTCAGCAGATTCTCGGCCTTCTCGCGATTTTCCTTGGCGATGAGATCATCGACCGTCGCCCAATGTGAGAAGTCCGCCGGCTCGATCACATGCAGTAACGCGACCCGTCCGCCCGTATGCAGTGCCCGACGGCAGGCATATCGGAGCGCTACCGTCATCTCGTCGCTGGCATCGACCGCGACAAGAAACACGCGATCCTGCGACGCCTGGGCGGACACGATGTTTTCCTGGCTGTCGTCGCCTGACTTCGGAGCGTCACCCGGCATTTCTAGACCCTCCTGAACGCCCAGCTACCCAGCCATCCTGCCAGAGCGGCGCAAAACACCGCAAGCAGGCCGTAGAGGGCCGGATGTTGATGAGCGAGCCTGTAAAGCCACGCCTCAAGGCCGATTTTTGCGACCGTGAGGGGCGTGGTCTGCGCGGTCACGATCTCGCCGTCGCGTACCAGATAGGTTTCCACCACATAATTTCCTGTCGGCACGTCCGCGGGAAAGTAGATGTTGGTCCGAAACAGCCGCCCGCCGAGAAACGCCACATCGCCGGTCCGGTCCACATAAAGGCCCTTGCGGGTCTTGAGAGCGATGAGTGCCGCGCGAAATTTGCCGGCATCCGTCGCCGGGCCCCGCGCCGGGTCAAGGGACAGATGGTCGAACCCCATTCGGTGGCGCGACCGCAGATCGGCCGACAGGATATGGTCGAGAGGGCGGGTCGTGGCGAAAAGATAAAAAGACGGCGCATTCGTGAATTCGACGCTTTCGGCGTTGACCCAGAGCCCGGCCATGCGCGCTTTCTGGTGGACATTGACCGGTGTCTCCGGGCCGCGCACCAGGACCACCACATCACCCGCCTCCTCGACGGACCCGAACAGCACGACCTTGGTGCCGATGAACCCTGTCGAAATCCGGATCACATGATCGGTGATATCGGCGACCAGCGGCGTCGCCGCGCGGGCGAGCGGCGGGCTCGTTGCCGCAAGGCCATAAAGCGTTGCGGCCACAAGGGTGAGGGCGAGGGCGAGAAACCCGACCCGCCGGCGGCGTCCTTGATAGTCCGGTCCGACCATCAGCCGCGTACCTCCATAACCGTGAAGAGCGACGCCGGGCTCGAGACCAGCGTGTACAGCAGGGTCACGCCCACCATCAGCACCAGGATGCCAAGGAGCGCGCGCAGCTCCTCGCTTTTCAGCCGGAGCCCCGCCCGGGCGCCGAACTGGGCGCCGATCACCGCCCCCACCATCAACAGCAGTGCCAGAATGAGATCCACCGTCTGGTGGTTATAGGCCTGCAGGAAGGTCACCATCGCGGTGACGAAAATCACCTGGAAAAGGGATGTGCCGGCAACCATGGCCGTAGGCATGCCGAGCAGATAGATCATCGCCGGCACCATGAAGAAGCCGCCGCCCACGCCCATGATCGCGGCCAGTATGCCGACGAGGAAACCCAGCCCGACAGGCAGGAGCGCGCTGATATAGAGGCGCGACTTGCGAAACCGTATCTTCAATGGCAGGCGGTGAAAAATCGTCTTGGGATTGAGCCGGCTTCGGCTGGCCCCAGGCTTGCGCAGCGTAAGGCGGACGCTTTCCACCACCATCAGGATGCCGATTACGCCAAGAAAGATCACGTAAGTAAGGCGGATCACGAAATCGATCTGCCCCAGTTCGCGCAGGATGCCGAACAGCCAGATGCCGAAGGCGGCGCCCACGATGCCGCCGGCCAGCAGAATGCCGCCCATGAGAAAATCCACCCGCCCCCGTCGCCAGTGAGCGATCACGCCCGACATGGAGGACGCGACCACCTGGTTGGCCTCCGAGGCGACCGCGATGGCGGGGGGGATGCCCACGAAAATCAGGAGAGGCGTCATGAGGAAGCCGCCGCCCACGCCGAAGACACCCGAGAGGAAACCGACCGCGCCGCCCATGCCGAGAAGCAGGAACACGTCGATGGAGACTTCGGCGATCGGCAGATAGATCTGCATGCCTTCTTCCGTTTTGCCGAACCCGCTCTCCCCGTCCGGATCTCCCGGAAGGGGCCGGATTCGCTGTCAGGGTCGCAATAATCCGATCAGATCATGCACCTCGGCCAGATGTTTCTCGGCGATGGCGCGGGCGCGCGCACTTCCGGCGCGCAGAATTTCGTCGAGATGGGCCTGATCCGCCATCAGTTCGCGCATCCGCCGGGTGATGGGCGACAACCGGTCCACAGCGAGATCAGTGAGCACGCCCTTGAACTCGGAGAACTGCCTGCCGCCAAACTCCTGGCAGACCTGCGCCGGTGTCCGGTCCGAGAGGGACGCGAAGATGGATACGAGATTGAGCGCCTCGGGGCGGGTTTCGAGACCGCTGAGCTGTTCTGAGATCGGCTCGGGATCGGTGCGCGCCTTGCGGATTTTCTGGGCGATCGTATCGGCGTCGTCCGTAAGGTTGATTCGCGAATAATCGGACGGGTCAGACTTGCTCATCTTTTTCGTCCCGTCGCGAAGGCTCATGACTCGTGTCGCCGCGCCGTAAATCAGCGGCTCGGGCAAAGGGAAGTATTCCTGGCCGAACTGCATGTTGAAGGCGCCCGCAATATCACGCGACAACTCCAGATGCTGCTTCTGGTCGTGGCCGACGGGAACGTGGGTCGCCTTATAAAGCAGGATATCGGCGGCCATCAGTACCGGATAGGCAAACAGGCCCAGCGCGGCCGTCTCGCGCGCCTTGCCCGCCTTTTCCTTGAACTGGGTCATACGGTTGAGCCAGCCGAGCGGCGTCAGACATCCGAGCAGCCAGGCAAGCACGCTATGGCCGGCCACCGTGCTCTGGTTGAAAATGATGGCGCGGGTCGGATCGACCCCGGCGGCAAGGAAGGCGGCGGCCGTTTCGCGGATATGGCGGGTCAGCTCCTTCGGGTCCTGGGGCACCGTGATCGCATGCAGGTCCACGATGCAGTAGATGCAGTCATGGTCCGCCTGCAGCTCCACCCAGTTTCGGATCGCCCCCAGATAATTGCCAAGATGCAGATTGCCGGTGGGCTGCACGCCCGAAAAGATCGTTCCCATCAGCCGATGTCCCAAGCTCGCCGATCGCGCCACGTCGCCGGCGCTGACGGCGCGGTTATGGCGGCTCGCCCGATAGGGGTCAAGGCCCGCTCCCCGGACCGGCCGCGGACTCGCCCGGGAGCGACGCGCGCGGGCGGAGCAAATGCCGGATTTCGGAAAGACGGGCCGCGCCGAACGCCGTGGCGGCGAGGGCGAAGCCCAGCCCGCCGGCGCCGACCAGGAGGGCGAGCGCCGGAAGGGCTCGGGCCGGGCCGGCCTGGAACCAGGGCGCGAGCGCACCCTCGACCAGCAGCAGCACCCCGACCATGACGAGGACAGCGAGTACGATTCGCCAGAGCCGGTCGCGCAAGCGAAGATCGGGTTGAAGGTGACCGCGGCGCCGGAGGGTCAGGGCGAGGAGCACGGCATTGAGCCAGCTTGCCAGCGATGTGGCGGCGGCGATGCCGACATGACCGAAGGGGAACACCAGCGCCAGGCTGAGCATGATATTGGCGGCTACCGCTAGGGCCGCGATCCGGACCGGCGTCACTGTATCCTCGCGCGCGAAGAACCCTGGCGCCAGCACGCGGACCAGGACGTAGGCCGGCAGACCGACCGCGAAGGCTGCGAGGGTCTGGCTGGTCTCCGTCGTCGCGCGCGCGCTGAAGGCGCCTCTTTCGAACAGGACCCCGATCATGGGCTCGGGCACGATCATCAGCGCCGCCGCGGCCGGCAGGGTGAAAAAAAGCCCGAGTTCGAGTGCGCGATTCTGCGCCGCCCGACCGCCGGCCTCATCACCCGCCTTGAGCCGGCGCGACAGCATCGGCAGGAGAGCGGTGCCGATTGCCACGCCGACGACCCCAAGGGGTAGCTGATTCACGCGATCGGCATAATAAAGATAGGAAATCGCCCCCGTGGGCAGGAGGGACGCGATGATCGTCCCGGCCAGAAGGTTGATCTGAAGCACCCCGGCCCCCACCAGGCCAGGCCCCATCAGCCGGAGCCAGCGGCGGATTTGAGGCGTGAGGCGGGGGCGGACCGGGCGGATGGCGACCCCGGCGCGGCGGCAGGCAACCACCATCAGCGCGAGCTGGGCAACGCCACCCAGTGTGACACCGAGGGCAAGCGCGTGGCCGGGGGTGGCGAAGGCATCCATCGCCGTCAGCATCATCGCGATCATCACGATATTGAGCAGAATCGGGGCCGCCGCGGCGGCGGCGAAGCGCATCATGGCGTTGAGCACCGCCCCCAGTATTGCCATCAGCGAGACCAGCAGCAGATAGGGAAAGGTGAGGCGGGTGAAGGTGACCGCCAGATCGAATTTGTCCGGATCGTCGATGAAGCCGGGGGCGATGGCCATGATCACCCAGGGCATCGCCGCCTCGGCCAGAAGCGTGAGGCCGGCGAGCACGAGGATCATGATGCTCAGCACCTGTCCCGCGAAATATTCCGCCGCCGGCCGGCCGTCCCTTTCGATGAGCCCCGCGAAAACGGGGACGAAAGCGGCGTTGAAGGCGCCTTCGCCGGTCAGGCGGCGAAACAGGTTGGGGATCCGGAACGCGACGAAGAATGCGTCCGCCACCGGCGATGTGCCGAGCACAGCGGCGATCAGCAGATCCCGCAGAAACCCGAGCACGCGGCTGATCAGCGTGTAGCCACCGACGGTGGCCGATGAGCGGAACAGGCTCATCGCGCGGGCGCGCCGCAGGTAAAAAAGCGGCGCCGGGGCCGCGCGCCGGCGCTCACTGGCGCAATCGCGGCGCCATTTGCAGCACCACCGCCCCAATGCCGCCCAGGAGCAGAAGAAGCGCGATCAGCCAGCCGACGAAGGGAAGCTGGCCCGCGAGCAGCAGCAACGCGCCGCCCAGCACCAGCCAGAGGTAGCGCGCGCCCGCGCCAAGCTGGTCCCAGTTGCGCCCGAGCCGCCGGCCAAGGAACTGTGCGATCCAGCCGGCCGAGACGGTTACCGCCATCAGCCACAACAGGCCGTAGAGCGCGACCAGAAGGAAGGCGATCGGCATGCCCACAAGGGTCAGCACCAGGATGAAGGCGGCCAGCGGCAGGCCCAGGGCGAGGGCGAATCCAAGCCCGATACTGCCGGCGGGAAAATCGTTGAGCGTCCGCGCCGCGCCCCAGAGCAGGCCCGGCACCGCAAAATGGAAGAACGCCGCCAGCACCGCAAAGGCGATGAGCGAGCCGAGAAGGGCGGTGACGAGAAATCCGATCCCGATCGCGGCGCCGGCCGCCGCCCCCTGGACCCAGCCGGCGCTCGTCTCCTGTTCTATGCCGCCCGCAATCTCGACATCGGGTGGCACCGTCAGCCTCTCCTCGCCCCGGTAATGGAGCGTTCCGCCGACGCGCAGCCCCGGCCCCAGCGCCAGACTGCTGGACCGGACCCGGACATCGCCCCGGATGACGCCCTCCAGCGTGACATGCCGCCCGGCGATGAACAGGTCGCCATCGATTTCGCCGGCGGTCCGGATCGCGCCGCCGAAAAGCTTGACCGAGCCGCCGGCCGACATGTTGCGCCCGAAGCGGATGCGGCCACCGGAGAGCAGCACGTCATCGGAAACGGTCGCGTTGACAATCAGGTTGCCCGCGGCAGCAAACAGATCCTCATGGAACACGCCGCTCAGTTCCACGTCTCCGCCGGCGACGATGACATCGTCATGGACGACGGCATCGATATCGACATACTCGCCCGCCGTGATCAGCAGATCCCTGATTTCACCCCGGAACACCTTCGCCTGGTCACCCAGGCCGTCGAAGGCGGGCCCGTCCGCGCCTCTCTCTACGGGCGCCGTGTTTTCGGGGATGGGCGTGATCTGGGCCAGGCCCGTGCCGGCGGCCGTCATCAGCATCAGCAGCGCCAGGCAGAACGCCACCTTTCGCCGGTTTCCTGCCTCGCGTATCGGGAACAGCGTCATGATGAAATCTCCGTCGGCGCGCCCGTGTCCGGCCCTGCCTCATCCTCCAGCGGATCCTGCAGGGCCGCCATCAGTTTTTCACGAATGACGGCCAGTTTTTCCGGGCGTTCCACTTTCATGCCAAACACGTCACGTACATAAAACACGTCTACCGCCCGCTCGCCATAGGTGGCGATCTTGGCGCTGGAAATCTGCAGGTTTGCCTCGGTCAGGGCCCGCGTTACATCGCTTAGCAGCCCGGGCCGGTCACGGCCATTGACCTCGATCACGGTATTGGTGCGCGACGCATTGTTATCAACGAGCACCCGCGGCGGCACGCGGAACACATGGGTGCGGGTCGGCAGTGTGCGCCGGGGTGCGAGTTCGCGCATTGGCGACACGCGGCCGCCCAGCACCTGCTCGAGCTGCACGGAAAGCCGGGCCAGCTTATCGCCTCGATCGAACGGGCCGCCGGTTTCATCCTGAATCCAGAATGTATCGAGCGCCATACCATTGTTCAGCGTCACGATGCGTGCGTTGACCACCGTCGCGCCCGAGAGGGCGATGGCGCCCGCGATCTTCGAAAACAGGCCTGCATTGTCGGGCGTGTAGATCGTGACTTCGGTAATCGCCAGTTCCGGGACAACCCGCTTGGCGACTGTCAAAGGCGCCTTTTCGCGCTCAGCCTCGCGGATCATCCGGGCGTGGCGCTCCAGCTCGTCCGGCTGGAAAGCCAGCCAGTAGGCGCGTGGTCCGCGCTCGAAATGAGACTCGATATCCTCCTCCGACCAGTCGCTCAGCGCGTCGCGCAACCGCGCCTGAATATTCTCGATCTCCGCCGCCGCCACTTCTTCGAAACTCTCGCCCAGCATGACCTTCTCGGCGCTGGCGTAAAGCTGGCGCATCAGATTGCCTTTCCAGGCATTGAACACGCTCGGCCCTGTGGCCCGCATATCGGCCACTGTCAGTACCAGCAGGAGGCGCAGACGTTCGGGCGATTGAACGATCGCGATGAAATCCTCGATGGTCTTGGGATCGTTCAGATCGCGCTTTTGCGCAACCGCGCTGAACACCAGATGATGACGCACCAACCAGGCCACGGTCTCGGTTTCCGCCTCGTCGAGTCCGAGACGCGGGCAGAGTTCCTCAGCCACCTCGGCCCCCAATTCCGAATGGCTGCCGCCCCGCCCCTTGGCAATATCGTGAAGCATCAGCGCGGTGTAGAGGACCCGGCGCGAGACGATCTTGTGAATGATCCGGGTCGCCAGCGGATGATCTTCGGCCAGCGCGCCGGATTCGATACCGTGCAGGATGCCGAGGGCGCGGATCGTATGCTCGTCGACCGTGTAGACGTGATACATGTCATGCTGTGTCTGCGCGACGATCCGCCCGAAGTCGGGGATGAACCGTCCGAGCACGCCCGCCTCGTTCATCAGGCGAAGGATCCGCTCGGGGCCACGCGTGTCGGTCAGCATCTCCATGAAATAGGCGTTGGCCTCTCCATGGTTGCGAAGCCGGGGGTTGATGCGATCGAGGTTCCGGGTAATCGCCCGGAGCGCCCGGGGATGGATATCGAGATCGCGCTCCTGCGCGATCCGGAAGACGCGGATAAGATTGACCGGCTTTTCGCGGAAGATGCTGGCTGTTCGCGCTGACAGGCGCCCGCCATCGATGACGAAATCCTCCTCCACTTTTCGCTGGAAGCCGAACCGGCTAAGGCTGAGCAGCGGCTTGCTTTCCTTCTCGGCCAGGATAGCGGCGGTAAAGATGCGGGTCAGGTCTCCCACATCCTTGGCAGTCAGGTAGTAATGCTTCATGAAGCGCTCCACCTGGCTGGTGCCGGCATGATCGGTATAGCCCATGCGCGCCGCGATCTCGGGCTGAAGATCGAAGGTGAGACGTTCCTCGGCCCGGCCGCTCAAGTAGTGGAGATGACAGCGCAGCGTGACGAGAAATTCCTCGGCCCGGCGAAAAAGACGCGCCTCACGCTTGGTCAGCACGCGCTTGTCCACGAGGGCGGCAACATCATCGACGCCGTGAACATATTTGGCGATCCAGAACAGGGTTTGCAGGTCGCGCAGTCCGCCCTTGCCTTCCTTGATATTCGGCTCCAGCACGTAACGTGAATCGCCCAGCCGCTGATGACGCTTGTCGCGCTCCGCCAGTTTGCCCTCGACAAAATCTTTCCACGACCCGGAGAGGAACTCGCTCTCGAACCGCGCCCTGAAGTCGTCGAAAATATCCTTTTCGCCGTAGATGAACCTGGCCTCCATCAGCGATGTGCGGATGACATAGTCATCCTTCGAGAGTCGGATGCAGTCATCGATCGAACGGATCGCCTGCCCGACCTTCAGCTTCAGGTCCCAGAGGAGATAGAGAATGAATTCGATCACCTGCTCGTGGCGGGCCGTGCGCTTGTAGGGAATGAGAAACAGCAGATCGATGTCGGAATAGGGCGCGAGGCCGCCGCGGCCGTAGCCGCCCAGCGCCACGAGGGCGAGACGGTCGCCGGCCGTCGGATTGGGCGAGGGATAGGCGTAGTCGAGCGCGAAGGTGAGGAGCACCCTGAGCAGCCCGTCCATGAGCTCCGCCTGCCAGGCGAGCACGCTGGCCCCGGCTGCGCCCGCCTCGAAAGCGCGCCGGATCCGGTCGCGCCCCGCCTCGCGCGTGGTGGTGAGCGCATCGAGGAGTTGTGCCCGCCTTGCCTCGTCCGACAATTCGCCATCCTGCGCGATCGCGATCATCCGCGCCTCGAGGTCGTCGAGGCCGAAATCCATCACGGCATCGTCGGGGCGGGGGCTGTCCTCAGGGTCCACAATCGTGGTCATCAGCTTTCCGGGTCCGGGGCGACGGTCTGGTTATTCTCGGGCGAGGCCGGTCAGTTCGTAAAGGAGATCGAGGGCCGCCCTGGGGGACAATTCGTCGACCCGCAGCGCGCGCAGTCGCTGCCGGAGCTCGCCATCATCCGCGCCGCCGCCCGGCCCCCCATCCGGCGCGCCCGGCCGGCCGGCCCCTGGCGCCTGAAAGAGCGGCAGATCGTCGGCGAGGCTGGCCGTCTGGCCCCGCTCGCGCTGGGCTTCGAGGCGGCCGAGCACCTCGCGGGCGCGCTCGATCACCGCCGGCGGCAGTCCCGCGAGACGGGCCACGTGGATACCGTAGGAGCGATCGGCCGCACCCGGCGCCACCTCGTGCAGGAAAACCACGTCGCCCTGCCATTCCTTGACCGCCATCGTATGGGTCGAAAGCGCGTCGAGCCGGCCCTGCAGGGCGGTCAGCTCGTGGTAGTGGGTGGCGAAAAGTGCGCGACAGCGATTGACGTCATGAAGATGCTCCACCGCCGCCCAGGCAATGGAGAGCCCGTCGAAGGTCGCCGTGCCGCGCCCCATCTCATCGAAGATGACGAGGGATTTCGGCCCCGCCTGGTTGAGAATGAGAGCGGTTTCCACCATCTCCACCATAAAGGTGGAGCGCCCGCGGGCCAGATCGTCCGACGCGCCGACACGGGAGAAGAGCTTGTCCACGATGCCGATGCGGGCGGATGAGGCCGGCACGAAACTGCCCGTCTGGGCGAGAATGGCGATCACCGCGTTCTGGCGCAGGAACGTGCTCTTGCCGGCCATGTTCGGGCCGGTCACGAGCCAGAGCCGGTTGTCCGCGGAAAGCCCGCAGTCGTTGGGCGTGAATGCCTGGCCTTCGGCCCCGCCGAGCGCCCGTTCCACCACCGGATGGCGGCCATCGCGAATGTCGAAATCGGTGCCGTCGTCGATCTCGGGCCGGGTATACCCTGCCTCCACCGCCAGTTCGGCCAGCGCACTCGCGACATCCAGGACGGCCAGGGCATGGGCGGTGGCGGCGATCGCATCGCCACCCTCGACGATACGGGCGACCAGTTCGTCGAAAATCTCGAGCTCCAGCGCGAGCGCCTTTTCCGCCGCGGCGCGGATCTTGCCCTCCAGCTCACCCAGCTCCACCGTCGTGAACCGTACTGCGCTCGCCAGCGTCTGGCGGTGGATGAACCGGCCGCCCGCTTCCTGCCCGAAGCGGCTCATCAGCTTGTCACCGTGGGTGGAGGTCACTTCGACGAAATAGCCCAGCACATTATTGTGCCGGACTTTCAGCGAGGGGATCCCGGTCTCGCGCGCGTATTTTTCCTGAAGGGCGCGGACGAGCCGCTCGCTCTCGTCCCGCAGGGTTATCAGCTCATCGAGGCGTGGCGCATAGCCGCGCGCGACAAACCCGCCATCGCGCGCCAGAAGAGGCAGCTTGTCGGAGAGTGCCCGGGCGAGAAGATCGATCAACACTTCCCGCCCCGACAGGGCCGCGCGCTCGCGTCCGATCTCCCCGCCAAGCCCGGGCGCGCCGGCCGCGTGATCGTGGAGCACCCCCGCGATCTCACCGGCAACAACGAGCCCGTCGCGAATGGCTGCCAGGTCGCGCGGCCCGCCCCGCCCGAGAGAGAGGCGCGCCAGCGCGCGGGCCATGTCGGGCGCGCCCTGCAGGCGCCGGCGCAGATCGGCGCGCAAATCCGCGTGATCCACGAAAAGCGCGACGCCATCGAGCCGGGCGCCGATCTCGTCCAGCTCGGTCAGGGGGGCAGCGAGCCGTTCGGCCAGGAGGCGGCCGCCGGCGCTGGTGCGCGTGCGATCAATCGTGGCCAGAAGACTGCCACGACGTTCGCCCGACAGGCTGCGCGTGATTTCGAGATTGCGCCGCGTGGCGGCGTCGATCGCCATGCCGCTCCGGTCATGCTCGCGCACCGGCGGATCGAGACGCACGTCCCTTCCCTGCTGGGTGAGGGTGACGTAATCGAGGAGCGCGCCCGCGGCCGCGATTTCAGCGCGCGAAAAATCACCGAAAGCATCCAGCGTCTCGACGCCAAACCTGTCCTCGATGCGCTTGCGGCCATTCGTGCTGTCGAACCGTGCGTCCGGCTCCACGGTCGCGGCGCCGTCGCGTTCCTCGAAAAGGGCGGACAGGGCCGGTTTGCTCCAGAGCCGCTCGGGGAGAACCACTTCGCCCGGGTCGAGCCGGGCCAGAACATTGGCCAGTTCATCGTCGGCGATGGGGCGGGTGCGGAAATCCCCCGTCGACATGTCGATCCAGGCCAGCCCGAGCCGCCCTTCCGCGTCGGCCAGCGCGGCAAGATAATTATGCCGCCCGGCTTCCAGCAGCGCGTCTTCCGTCAGCGTGCCGGGGGTGACCACGCGCACCACTTCGCGCCGGATGAGCGCCTTGCCGCCCCGGCGCCGCGCCACCCCCGGGTCTTCCATCTGTTCGCAAATGGCGACCCTGAAGCCTTTCTTGATCAGCGTATGCAGATATGAATCCGCCGCGTGGTACGGGACGCCGCACATGGCGACATCCTCGCCCGCATGTTTGCCGCGCCGGGTGAGGGTGATGGACAGCGCCGCCGCCGCCTTGACGGCATCGTCGAAGAAAAGTTCGTAGAAATCGCCCGAACGAAAAAACAGCAGCGCGTCGGGATGGGCCGCCTTGATCTCGAGGAACTGGGCCATCATCGGCGTCGCGCCGGCCGAATCGGATGCCGCGGCGGCCCTGTCGTTTTGCTTCCGGTTGTCGAGCGTATCCGTGGGCATGATCCGTCCGGATGAGGCGGCGGGACCGGGCCTCGCCGCCGTATCGGGGCCTTGCGCGCCAGCCGATATATTTCCGTTTGTTTTCAGTTGTTTAATAGACATTCCCGCCGGCCACCCTGGCCCGATCGGCGCCCCAACCTACCATCTTCGCCCTGGGACTGTCATGCCGGCCGGCGCCAGGCGGGGCCCGAATGTCCGGGGACTCAGCTAGGAATTCCCCCGCCGTTGCGGCACCATGACCGGCAGGCCCCTGGGAACCGCCGCGCCGGGACAGGGAACAATCGAGGGAAGCCAGAGCCATGGAGAAAACCACGCCCCCGGCCGATATCGCCGAAGAATCCCTTGCCATGCACGCATCGGGCAGGCCGGGAAAGCTGGAGACGGGGTTGACCAAGCCGCTGACCACCCAGCGCGATCTGGCTCTGGCCTATTCCCCGGGTGTGGCCGCGCCCTGCCTGCGCATCGCCGAAAATCCTGACGAGGCCTATGACTACACCACGCGCGGCAACATGGTGGCGGTCATCTCGAACGGAACCGCGGTTCTCGGCCTCGGCAACCTCGGTGCACTCGCCTCCAAGCCGGTGATGGAAGGCAAGGTCGTGCTGTTCAAGCGCTTCGCCGATATCGACGGCATCGATCTGGAGATCGATACCGATGACGTGGACGAGTTCGTCAATTGCGTGCGCTATCTGGGTCCGTCGTTCGGCGGCATCAATCTCGAGGACATAAAGGCCCCGGAATGTTTCGTCATCGAACAGCGGCTCCGCGAGCTGCTCGACATTCCGGTTTTTCATGACGATCAGCACGGCACGGCGATCATTGCGGCCGCCGGGCTGATCAACTCCCTGCACCTTACCGGCCGGGATATCCGCGATACCCGGATGGTGGTGAACGGGGCGGGCGCCTCGGCGATTGCGTGTGTCGAGCTCATCAAGGCACTTGGTATGCCGCACGGGAACGTCATCATGTGCGACAGCAAGGGTGTCATCTATCAGGGCCGCGAGGCCGGCATGAACCAGTGGAAGTCGGCTCATGCGGCCGACACGCCGGCGCGCAGTCTGGCCGAGGCCGTGGCCGGGTCCGACGTGTTTATGGGGCTTTCCATGGCCGGCGCGATGAGCGAGGACATGGTGGCCAGCATGGCCGACAGGCCGATCATCTTCGCCATGGCCAATCCTGAGCCCGAGATCCGCCCCGAACTGGCGAGGAAAATCCGGCCCGACTGCATCATGGCGACGGGCCGCTCGGATTATCCCAACCAGGTGAACAACGTCCTCGGGTTTCCCTATATCTTTCGCGGCGCCCTCGACGTGCGCGCCAGCACGATCAACGACGAAATGAAAATCGCTGCCGCAGAAGCCATCGCAAAGCTGGCGCGCGAGGACGTGCCGGATGAGGTCGGCGCGGCCTATGCCGGTCAGGCGCTCCGGTTCGGACCGGATTACATCATTCCGGTGCCGTTCGACCCGCGCCTGATTTCATGCGTGCCTCCCGCCGTCGCGCGGGCCGCGGTCGAGACCGGCGTCGCCCGCAAGCCCATCGAGGACATGGAAACCTACTCCAAGGGCCTGGCCGCCCGTCGCGATCCCACCTTTGCCACGTTGCAGGCGATTTTCGACAAGGTCAAAGCGCATCCGCAGCGGGTTGTCTTCGCGGAGGGCGAGGAGGAAAAGACCATTCGTGCCGCCGTCGCATTCTTTAACGCGGGCTACGGCAGGCCGGTCCTGATCGGCCGCGAGGACCGGATCACCGAGAAAATGCGGACGCTGGGCCTGTCTAACGGCGGCGCCATCGAAATCACCAACGCGCGGTTGAGCGAGCATCGCGAGGCCTATTACGAGCTGGTCTATGACCGGCTCAAACGCCAGGGATCGCTGATGCGCGACTGCCAGCGGATGGTCAACCAGGGCCGCAACATCTTCGGCGCGTGCATGGTGAAGATGGGGCATGCGGATGCCATGGTTACCGGCCTGACCCGCGGCACGACGGTGAGTTTCGACGAAATCACCCGCGTCCTGGACCCCAGGCCGGGCGAGCGGATTTTCGGCATGATGATGATGGCCGCCAAGGGGCGCACCGTCTTTATCGCCGATACCAGCCTGCACGAGTTGCCGGAAGCCGACGAGCTGGCCGATTTCGCCCAGCAATCGGCCGCCCGCGTCCGCCAGATGGGCTACGAGCCGCGGGTGGCGCTCCTCTCCTACTCGAATTTCGGCGCGCCGATGCGGACCAAGGCGGACCGCGTGCGCGAGGCCGTTCGGGTGCTCGACGCCCGCCATGTGGATTTCGAATACGATGGAGAGATGAGCGTCGACACGGCCCTCGATTTCGACCAGCAGCGCCAGCTTTATCCCTTTACGCGACTGACGGGCTCGGCCAACGTCCTGATCATGCCGGGCCTGCACAGCGCGAACATATCGACCAAGCTGATGAAAATGCTTGGCGGCGGCACCATCATCGGACCAATGCTGATCGGGATCGACAAACCGGTACAGATCAGCAATATGCGTTCGACCGTCTCGGACCTCGTCAATCTCGCTGCCCTGGCGGCACATGAGGCCATCGGCTAGGGCACGCACGGGCGCCGCTGCGGCAACGCACCAACAATAAAGTCGGGATCCGGAAGCGGCATGAACCGAGTTCATCTCAACAGGCGCGTATTCGTCACGACCTTTCTGGCAGTGTTCGCGCCGGTCGCCACGGTCCTTTTCGTCCTGGTGTCGATCAGCCAGCTCGAGCCCCTTCCGGCGCTGGCAGCGGGCCTGGCCGCAGGCCTGGCGCTCGTGTTCCTGGTCCGCACCCATCTGCGCCGGCTCGAACGGGCGCGCAGCTTCGCCGAACAACTGGCGAGCGGCCGCATGCCCGCCGATGTAGCGAATACCGATGACGAAACAGACCTCTCCTCCTCGCTGCGCCGTCTTGGCATGTCCTGGGCGGAACGGGCCGCGGAATTGGAAAGCCTGGTCGCCGAGAACCGGATCATTACCGATGCCGTTCCCTTTCCACTCCTCCGCATCAGCCAGCGCCGCCAGGTCGTGCGCGGCAACCGGGCCGCCCACGAACTTCTTGGGGACGATCTGGAGGACCACGATCTGTCCGCCGTCATCCGCAATCCCGATGTCGCGTCAACAGCCGACCGGACCCTTGGGACGCGCGAAGCGCAGCAGGTGCGCTTCGATCTGGCGGCGCCGATGGAACGCAGTTTCCTCGCCTATCTGGTGCCGCTGGAAAAGAAACTGAGCGACGGCACGGTCATGGTGGCGACGCTGCATGACATCACCGATCTGCGCCGGGCCGAGGAAATGCGCGCCGATTTCGTCGCCAACGCGAGCCACGAACTGCGGACGCCCCTGACTTCGTTCACCGGATATATCGAGACGCTGCGGGGCCCCGCCAGATCCGACGAAGCGGCGCGCGAAAGGTTCCTCGAGATCATGTACGGGCAGGCCAGCCGCATGGTCCGGCTCGTGGACGATCTGATGTCGCTCTCCAAGATCGAGCTGCTGGAAGGACAGCGGCCGAAATCGGCCGTGCGGGTGGAAAACACACTGTCCAACGTGGTGGAGTTTCTGGAGCCCGAGGCGGAGAAACTCGGCATGTCGATCGAAATGACCATCGCGCATGATGACGCCGGCCGCTCGCCCGCCGTGATCGGGGACAGCGATCAACTGGCCCAGGTGTTCCAGAACCTGCTCGATAACGCCATCAAATACGGGCATGACGACACGCCCATCGAAATCGAGGTGGCCTATGTGAGCGATCCGCCGCCCGGTGTCGATATCCGGTTGAGCCCGCCCGCCCATCGGGCGGTGGCGATTGCGGTTCGGGACCACGGGCCGGGCATCGCGCCCCAGCATATTCCCCGGCTGACCGAACGCTTTTACCGTGTGGACCAGGCCCGCTCCCGATCGCTCGGCGGCACCGGCCTCGGCCTGGCCATCGTCAAGCATATCGTCTCGCGCCATCGCGGCGTGCTGCAGGTGGAGAGCGAGCTGAACAAGGGCAGCGTCTTTCGCGTCATCCTGCCGGGGGAAACACCCCTCTGACGCTGTCGCCACCGATTTGTCACGGAACGACCCTAGCCTAGCCCCGAATCACTCCCTGTCCGTCACAGGTCGCGGACCCCATCCGCCCCGCGCCGGACCCTTCCGAAAAAAGGGGCTCCCATGCCAGAAAAATCTCGTCCCACTCCCCGCCGGCCGGCCCGGCGGGCCCGTCTCACCCTCACGGCCGCGTCTCTTCTTCTGTTGCAGGCGGCCCCGATGGCCCGGGCCGACAGCGCCGGTGACACGATCTCGCTCACCCCGCTCGGCAGCCACGCCACGGGCCAGTTCGACGAGGGATCGGCCGAAATCGTCGTCTTCGATCCGGCCACCAGCCACGCTTTCGTCGTGAATAACGGCGCCGCCGCCATCGACGTCATCGATTTTTCGAACCCTTCCCGGCCGGTGCAGGCAAACAGGCTGTCCGTTGCCGCTTACGGCAAGGCGCCCAACAGCGTCGCGCTCCATGGCGGAATCATGGCCGTCGCGGTCGAGGCGCCAGCAAAGAATGAGCGCGGCAAGGTGGTCTTCTTCACCACTTCGGGCGAATTCCTCAAATCAGTCACCGTCGGCTATCTGCCCGATATGCTGACCTTCACACCCGACGGCCGGACATTGCTGGTCGCCAATGAAGGCGAGCCGATGGACGATTATTCGTTCGATCCGGAAGGGTCGGTTTCGATCATCGATCTTTCCGGCGGGATCACCGGGCTCGATCAGAAGAGCGTGCGGGAAGCGGGGTTCGCCCATCTGACTGCGGCCGACCTCGACGGCTCGACCCGGATTTTCGGACCGGACGGTACGGTCGCGCAGAATCTGGAGCCGGAATACATCGCTGTCTCGCCAGATTCGCGCACCGCCTGGGTCACGTTGCAGGAAAACAACGCCCTCGCCCATATCGACATCGCCGGCGCCCGGATCACAAAAGTCACCGGGCTGGGTTTCAAGGATCACAGCCGGCCGGGCAACGGGATCGACGCCAGCGACAAGGATGACGGCATCTCGATCGCCACTTACCCGGTGCTGGGCATGTATCAGCCCGATTCCATCGCGGCCTTTTCGGCCGGCGGCAAGGTCTATCTCATCACCGCCAATGAGGGGGATGCGCGGGACTACGAGAAAACCGGCGGCTATTCCGAGGAAACCCGCGTCGCCAAGCTGACGCTCGACCCCGCAGCCTTTCCTGACGCAGCAAAGCTTCAGGAAAAATCCGTCCTCGGGCGGCTCAAGGTCACGACCGCGAATGGCGATACGGATGGTGATGGCGATTACGATGCGCTTTACAGTTACGGCGCGCGGTCCTTTGCCATCTGGGGAGCCGATGGAGAGCTGGTTTACGACAGCGGTGACGCGCTGGAACGGTTGAGCGCGCAACATCTCCCGGGCGGGTTCAATTCCGACAATGACGAGAATGGCTCCTTCGACAGCCGCAGCGACGACAAGGGCCCCGAGCCCGAGGCGCTGGCCGTGGGCGAAGCCCATGGCCGGTCCCTCGCCTTCGTCGGGCTCGAGCGCACGGGCGGCATCGTCGTCGTTGATATCGGCGACCCGAGGCGCCCCGAGATCCTCTCATACATCAACACGCGGGATTTCGAGGGTGATCCGAAGGCCGGGACGGCGGGCGATCTCGGCCCCGAAGGCATCGCGTTCGTGGCCGCCGGGGACAGCCCCACGGGCAGCCCCCTGATCATCGTCGCCAACGAGATCAGTGGCACCACCACGGCCTATGAAGTGACGGCCGGCACGCCGCGCCAGGTCGGCCAGCGCTGACCCGCGCCAAACCGGCATGACAGACCGGCGTGCCAGACCGGCATGCCAAACCCCCGGACGCGTCGCCTGGCGGTGCCTCCGGGGGTTTTTCTTGACCCGTGAATGAAGGCAGGCGCGCCGGGGCATCGCGTTTGGGGCTTAAAGCCCGGTCAGATAGCCCGCCAGGTCGTCGGCGTGCTCTTCCTCCATCTTCAGGATGTCCTCGATCATGCGGCGGGTCGTCGGATCGTCATTGCCGAGCCAGCGGATGATCTCGGAATAGGTTTCGATCGCGATCCGTTCGGCAACAAGGTCCTCCTCGATCATCTCCTTCAGATCGTCGCCGCCTTCGTGATATTCGGCATGGGCGCGGGTCGCCAGGCCTTCCGGGTTGAAGTCGGGGACACCGCCGAGCTGGGTGATTCGCTCCGCCGCCCAGTCGGCATGCATCTGCTCTTCATTCGCATGGGTGAGGAATTCCTGTGCGATCGGCCCGGCACTGATGCCGCTGGCCATGTAGAAGTGGTTCTTGTAACGCAGCACGCAAACGATCTCGGTCGCGAGAACCTCGTTGAGAACGGCAAGGACCTTTTGCACATCGGCCTGATAGGCCCCGGTCAGCGCGCCGTCGCTCATCTTCTCGCGCGCCCGCTTGCGGATTTTTTCAAGATCGCTCCGGAACGGTTCTTTCATCACTCACTCCTTTTGCCGGCGTTACGCTGTCCGGAAGTTACTTCAGCTTTTGCGGGCCATCCAGCCTGCCCGGCGGCAAGCGCAAGAAAAACCCCGCCCGGCAAAGCCGGGCGGGGTCCATGTCTCCCGCTAGGGGGAAGCGGTTCACATCCGCTTAGAAGTCAAGCTGGATCCGGGCCATGAAGGCGCCGACATCTTCGTCCGGCGAACCCGGGACCTCGATATCGGACTGCGAGTAGTTCAGCTTCGCGACCACATAGGGGTTGAAATAATAGTTCAGCCCGAAGGTGTAGCTGTCCTGCTCGCCGCCATCGACGCCTGAGTCCGTGAGATCCAGCGTGTCGTAGCTGAACGCCACTTCAACGGCGTTGAACACCTTGGGACGGCCGAATTCGCCGTCATCGTAAGGCTTGAACAGATCGCCTTCACCGAACAGGAAGGCACCCACGTTGATGTAGGCACCATCGAAATCCGGCTCGTTGCCGGCGATGCGGCTCACGTCGGCACGCTGGTACTCCGCCTGGATCCAGACCTGGTCGTAGACACCGGCGAACTCGGCACCGAAGCGCGTGATATCGTCGATAGCGCTGATGGTGCCCGTGTCGATGAGCCGGGTGCTGGTCAGATGCGAGCGGGCCGGGCGGGCGCGGAAGCGGTTGCCCCGTTCGGAATTCAGGTTCTGGTAGATGAACCCACCGCCGATATGGATTGTGCGTGCTTTTTCGTTGACCGGGGCGGCGAACAGGCGGCCGGCGATGATGATGTCATCGTCAGCGGTCGCGTCACTGCCATCGGTATCGGCCGTATCATCACCGAGGAAGACACCGAAGGCAGCGCCGAACATGCCGCTGCCACCATTCAGCATCGCGCCGCGCTGGCGGCCGAGGCCGAGGGTTTCGGTAACGGCCGACTGCTCGATGAATGTATCGTATTTCGAGCTGGTGAGCTCTTCAAAGCTGAAGGGCACCTTGAACTGGCCGACCGTCACGTTGACCGGGCTGAAGCCCTTGTACTTGATGTACATGTCCTTGATGTCGAGGCCGTTATCGGCGACGTCGACCTGGAACTTGTATTCCCAGTCCTTGTAGAGCTTGCCGCGCAGGAAGAAACGGGCCCGGCGCATCTCGTGGCCGAAGCCGGTCAGCGCCGTCACGTCGTCGTCATAGGCGGTGATATCGTACATGATCCGGCCGCCGGCGCGGAACTGGAACATCTTGTCGAGACTGTCGATGCGAAGGCCGTTATCCTTGATTTTGACCTTGCCGACATTCTTTTCGAGCGTCTCGAGGCGTTCCTCGAGCTGCTTCATCTTGTCTTCGGGCAGACTGCCCTGCAATTGCGCTGCGGCCGGGCTGGCAAAGGCCAACGCCGATCCGGCGGCGATTCCCGCCGACAGCAGCAGGGACGGAAGCGTCCTGAAACCTGTCATATGTCAAGTCCCCCTGACTGGGTTTGAGTGATCGATGTTTTAAGTCAAGCATCTGGTGGCCCGTCTGCTGCGGGCTTGCTTGTGGCGGGCAAGCTAGGTGGCCGAGGTTACGCATCGGCGGCATTTCTGTGACAAAACGATGACGGGCAGCTTTCCGGCGGGGCTTGTTGTATCCCTGCAACACCTGCCCGGGCGGGGTGCCGCGCTGCCGTGTGACGCTGGCGAGAGACGCTGGCGAGTGACCCTGGCATGTGACAAGGCGGGCCGCGCGGCCGGGGCCGTCGCGGCACCGGCCGAAAATCTTATCTGTCTGTTTCTTTTCGGTTCTTGTGGGTTCTTGTTGTTTTTAGGGCGGTTTTCCGGCGCCGCGTCGGCGAGGGCCCCGGCCTGTGCCGCCGGCCGCCCTGTCACGCCCTGTCATAAGACTGAAAAGAAACTGTCCTATTTCTGACCCCGGCGCTGATTAGGGTCCGCTTGCGCCCGGCACGCTCCACTGGGGCGCGCCACGCTCACCTAAATCAGACCTTTCGGGAGGCCTAATCGTGCTTCGTAAGACCTTTTTCGCGTCCGCGCTTTTCGCCGTTGCCCTTTCGGGCGCGGCCGAGGCGCGGGACCAGATCCGCATCGTCGGATCGTCCACCGTGTTTCCGTTTTCCACGGCCGTTGCCGAAGAGTTCGGCCGGTCCACCGATTTCAAGACGCCGATCGTCGAAAGCACCGGTAGCGGTGGCGGCTTGAAACTGTTCTGCGCCGGCGTCGGCGTCGAGCACCCTGACATCACCAACGCCTCGCGCGCCATCAAGAGCAGCGAAGTCGAGCGGTGCGAAAAGAACGGCGTGAAGACCGTAACAGAATTCAAGATCGGATTTGACGGCATCGTGCTGGCCAACTCCAAGACCGCCGAACCGGTCGAATTGACGCTGCGCCATATCTGGCTGGCGCTGGCCGAGAAGGTTCCGGTCAATGGCGAGATGGTCAAGAACCCCTACACAAAATGGTCCGACGTCGATCCGTCATTGCCCAGCAAGAAGATCGAGGTTCTGGGGCCGCCGCCGACCTCGGGCACGCGCGATGCCTTCGCCGAGCTCGCCCTTGAAGGCGGCTGCAAGACCTTCCCCGACATCAAGGCGATGAAGGGCCAGGACAAGAAAAAGTACAAGGAAGTCTGCCACACGGTCCGTGAAGACGGTGCCTATGTGGAAGCCGGCGAGAACGACAACCTGATCGTGCAGAAGCTCGAGGCAAACAAGGACGCCTTCGGCGTGTTCGGCTTCAGCTTCCTCGACCAGAACTCGGACAAGGTGCAGGGCAACATCGTGGACGGCGTTGCGCCGACTTTCGACTCGATCTCCTCGGGTGCCTATCCGGTGTCGCGGTCGCTGTACTTCTACGTCAAGAATGCGCATGTCGGCGTCATTCCGGGCATGAAGGAATACGTCCTCGAATTCACCAGCGAGCGGGCCTTCGGTCCGGAGGGATATCTGGCTGACAAGGGCCTGATCCCGCTGCCGGAAGACGCGCGCAAGCAGGTGCGCCGGAATGCAGAAGAGCTCCTCAAGGGGACGATGTAACCGCAGTTGCCGAGCTTGAGTAACGGGGCGGCATCCATCGGATGCCGCCCTCTCTTTCCGCCGGGGATCGGGCCCGGCACGTGATACGGGGGAATTGACAGCCGATGCCGGTCTATCTGATTGCCGCCATTGTCCTCGCCTTCGCGGCCTACGCCTTTCATCTAGGGCGGGGCCGGGTCATGTCGGCGGCCACTTCCGGGTTTCATCTGAACTCGCTGCCCCGCTATTACGGTGTGTATGCCATCCTGGCCTGCGTCGTGCCCGCCAGCATCGTGCTCGTCCTCTGGCTGATCCTCGAGCCGCGGATCATCGAATCCATGGTGGTCGCCAGCCTGCCGGCTGACATGCAGGCCCTGTCCGAGGCGCGCCTCGGTCTGCTTCTCAATGATATTCGCAACCTCGCCAGTGACGGGATTTCCAGCGGCACGCCCGATGCCGCGACGCTGGGTGCGGTCGCCTATTACCAGCACCTCAAGATGATCGGCGACGCCGCGATGTTCGTCGTGGTGCTGGTCGTGGTCAGCCTGGGGCTGCTTTACGCCCGGACCCGGATTACGCCCGCCCTGAAGGCGCGCGAGCGGGTCGAGCGGGCGATCAAGATATTCCTGATCGCCAGTTCCACCGTGGCGATCATGACAACCATCGGCATTGTGCTGTCGCTGCTGTTCGAATCCATGCGCTTTTTCAATACCGTTTCCGTGACTGAGTTCCTTTTCGGCCTCAACTGGAGTCCGCAGACAGCGTTGCGCGCCGACCAGGTGGGCAGCTCGGGCGCGTTTGGTGCCATCCCGCTTTTTGCCGGCACACTGCTCATTACCCTTATCGCCATGTGCGTCGCAGTCCCGGTCGGGCTGATGTCGGCCGTCTACATGGCCGATTATGCCTCGAACCATGTGCGCGCCATCGCCAAGCCGATCCTCGAGATTCTGGCCGGCATACCGACGGTGGTTTACGGTCTTTTCGCCGCGCTGGTCGTCGCGCCGCACATCCGTGACATGGGTCAGGCCATCGGGCTCGATGTCGCCTCGGAAAGCGCGCTCGCGGCCGGCCTCGTCATGGGGATCATGATCATACCTTTCGTGTCCTCCCTTTCGGACGACGTGATCAATGCCGTCCCCCAATCATTACGCGACGGGTCCTACGGCATGGGCGCCACCAAATCGGAGACCATTCGCAAGGTTGTCCTGCCGGCGGCGCTGCCGGGAATTGTCGGCGCCGTTCTTCTGGCCGTGTCGCGTGCCATCGGCGAGACCATGATCGTGGTGATGGCCGCCGGCCTCGCCGCCAATCTCACGGCAAATCCGCTCGAAGCCGTCACCACTGTAACCGTGCAGATTGTGACGCTGCTTGTGGGAGATCAGGAATTCGACAGCGCCAAGACCCTCTCGGCCTTCGCGCTGGGACTCACGCTTTTCACAATCACCCTGTCGCTCAATATCCTGGCCCTCAATGTCGTTCGGAAATATCGGGAAAAGTATGACTGACATGGCTATCAAGACGGCTGAGACAAACGAACGCGTGTCCGACACGGACACTCCTGCCCGTGTCCGCAACCTGAAGCAGCGTCGTCGCGCCGAGCTGCGTTTTCAGGGGTACGGCATTCTGGCCGTCACCGTTGCCGGGATTTTCCTGGTCATCATGCTGGGCAGCATCTTCATTCGCGGCTATTCGGCCTTCTGGACCTATGAAGTACAGATGCCGATCTTCTTCGATCCCGCGGTCATCGATCCGGACGGAACGCGTGATCCGACCGACTTGCGCCGGGCCAATTATGCGGCGCTCATCCGGGACAGCCTGTACGACACATTTCCCGACGTGACCTCGCGAGGCGACCGCCGCACGCTGGGCAGCCTCATCAGCCGGGGGGCGGCGGCAGAACTGCAGAACATGGTGACCGCAGACCCCGGGCTGATCGGCACCCGGCAGACCGTGTCCGTGCCGGTCGCGAGTGATGTGGCAATGATCCTGAAGGGCCAGATTGACCGCACCCTGCCGGAGTCCGACCGGACCATAACGGATCAGCAACTGGGCTGGATCGACCAGCTCGACGCGGCGGGCAACATCGATGCGGTCCTCAATACCCGGTTTCTCTCAACGGGCGATTCGCGCGAGCCCGAGCTCGCCGGCGTCTGGGGGGCCGTGGTCGGATCCTTCTACGCGCTTCTCGTCTGTTTCCTGATTTCGTTCCCGATTGCGGTGATGGCCGCCGTCTATCTCGAGGAATTCGCGCCCCATAACCGCTGGACCGATCTTATCGAGGTCAACATCAACAACCTCGCCGCCGTGCCCTCGATCGTTTTCGGGCTTCTGGGCCTGGCGGTGTTTCTGAATTTCTTCACGATGCCGCGCTCGGCGCCGCTCGTGGGCGGCATGACGCTCGCGCTGATGACGCTGCCCACGATCATCATTGCCTCGCGTGCCGCCCTGAAAGCCGTGCCGCCGTCCATTCGCGAAGCCGCGCGTGGTCTTGGTGCGTCCGATACCCAGACGACCGGCCACCATGTCCTGCCGCTCGCCATGCCGGGAATTTTGACCGGGACCATCATCGGCATGGCTCAGGCGCTGGGCGAAACCGCCCCGCTGCTGATGATCGGCATGGTCGCCTTCGTCGTCGACATTCCGGGCTCGCCGACCGATGCGGCGACGGCTCTGCCGGTTCAGGTCTATCTCTGGGCCGACAGCCCCGAACGCGGCTTCGTCGAGAAAACTTCTGCCGCCGCGCTCATTCTAGTGTTTTTCCTTGTGCTCATGAATGCGCTTGCGGTCATGCTGCGTAAACGGTTCGAGAGGAGATGGTAGATCTCATGTCTGTTCAAGAAGCTGTAGATAACCGGATCAAGACGCCCCGGCGGACCAAGATGGCCGCGCGCCACACCAACGTCTTTTACGGCGAAAAGCAGGCGTTGAACGACGTTTCGCTCGATATTTATGAGCACGAGGTCACGGCGCTGATCGGTCCTTCCGGGTGTGGCAAATCCACCTTTCTGCGCTGCCTCAACCGGATGAATGACACAATTGACGATTGCCGCGTAACCGGCACCGTCATGCTGGACGGGGGCGATATCTACGACAAGGACGTTGACGTCGTCCGCCTTCGCGCCCGGGTCGGGATGGTATTCCAGAAGCCCAACCCGTTCCCGAAATCCATCTACGACAATGTGGCCTACGGTCCGCGCATCCACGGCCTCGTCCGCTCCCGCGCCGAACTCGACGACATCGTTTACACCAGCCTGGGCAAGGCGGGCCTGCTGGCCGAGGTGGAGGATCGCCTGGGCGAGCCGGGAACGAGCCTTTCGGGCGGCCAGCAACAGCGGCTTTGCATCGCCCGGGCGATCGCCGTCAGCCCCGAGATCATCCTGATGGACGAGCCCTGCTCGGCCCTCGATCCCATCGCCACGGCCCGGATCGAGGAGCTGATCGACGAATTGCGGGAGAATTACACGATCGTCATCGTGACCCACAACATGCAGCAGGCCGCGCGCGTCTCTCAGCGCACCGCCTTTTTTCACCTTGGCATTCTGGTGGAAACCGACGAGACCGAGACCATTTTCACAAATCCCCACGACGACCGGACACAAGGCTACATCACGGGGCGGTTTGGATGATCTGGTATACTGATGCCGCGACGGCGCGCTGAGCCGGCCTCCGTCCACCGCAACCCCTTTCGGGAATCTCACAATGAGCCAAGATCATATTGTCAAATCCTACGACGAAGAGCTGAACGTGCTGGACGATACGCTGGCGCGCATGGGTGGTCTGGCGGAATCCCAGATTGCGGGCGCTCTGCAGGCGATCGTTAAACGCGACAGCGAACTGGGCCAGCGCATCGTCGCCGGGGATCAGAAGATCGACGAACTGGAGAACGAGATCGATGCCATGGGCATCCGCCTGCTCGCGCTGCGTCAGCCGATGGCAAAGGATCTTCGCAACATTGTGGCGGCGGTCAGGATCGCGGGCGATCTGGAGCGCGTCGCCGATCACGCGGCCAATATCGCGAAACGGGCAGCCCCGTTAAGCCGCGTGCCCGAGCTGGCGCCCGTCGGCTCCGTGCCCCGCCTGAGCCAGATGGTGCAGGGCATGATCAAGGACGTGCTGGACGCCTATCGCACCCGCGACATCACCAAGGCACGCGCGGTGTGGCGCAAGGACAGCGAGCTGGACGACATGTATATGAGCCTCTTTCGCGAACTCCTGACCTACATGATGGAGGACCCGCGCAATATCGGCCCGTGCCTTCACGTCGTTTTCATTGCCAAGAACATCGAGCGGATCGGTGACCACGCGACCAATATCGCGGAAGCGATCCTTTACATGGTCGAAGGTCACCTGATGACGGAGGCCCGGCCCAAGGGCAAGCAGCCCGATATCGAGGTTACCGACGAGACGGGTCGGGAGTAGTTGGTTTAGCGTCTGGAATGGAAGAGAGACAATGAAACCGGTCGTATTGGTCGTTGATGACGAAGAATCAATCCTCCCGCTGATCCGGTACAATCTGGAGGACGCCGGCTACGACGTTCTCGAGGCGACCGACGGCGAGGAAGCCCTGACCGTTGTGTCAGAGGCGAAGCCGGACGTCGTGATCCTGGACTGGATGCTGCCTCACGTATCGGGAATCGAGGTCTGCCGCCAGCTTCGCCGATCGACCGACAGCCGGCGCATGCCCATCATCATGCTGACCGCCCGGGGCGAGGAGGGCGATCGTATCCGGGGGCTCGATTCGGGCGCCGACGATTACGTGACCAAGCCGTTTTCGCCGACCGAGCTTGTGGCTCGGGTGCGGGCCGTGCTGCGCCGGAGCCGCCCGGCACTCGACGAAGATGTCCTGACCTTCAACGATATCGAGATGGACCTCGGCGCCCACCGGGTGCGCCGGGGCAATCACGAAATTCATCTCGGACCGACCGAATTCCGGCTGCTCCAATATCTGATGGAGCATCCGGGACGAGTTTTCTCGCGCGAAAGACTGCTCGACGCTGTCTGGGGACAGGATGTCTATGTCGAGCCCCGCACGGTGGACGTGAATGTCCGGCGCCTGCGCAAGGCACTCAACCAGTTCAATGGCCTGGATGTGATCAGAACGGTCCGCTCGGCCGGGTACGCCCTCGAGGAGCCCCGGCCACAAGGCCATCAGGCCCGTCATCAGGCCAGCGCCGGCTGACCCCGCCCTCGCCCGAACGCTGCCCGAACGCTGCCCGGGCGCGCCCCTAGGCGCGGCCGGGGCGCTGTGCTACCAACAGGATCACGCCCCGGCCGGCCCGGAACCCGTCCCGACGATGCACGAAGCTTCTGCCCCGCCCCTTTTCGGTCGCCCGCTCGCGACGGCACCCGACACCATACTGGTGTTCACCAGCAGCGATCTCGTGGGCGACGGGCTCATCAAGTACCCCTTTGTCCAGGCCGTGCGCGCCGCCTGGCCCGCGGCGCACGTGACCTGGGTCACCGGTAACGGCGAAAGCGCCTACAAGGATGTGCTGGCACCGTTGGTGGCGGGATTGATCGACGAGGTGATCTCCAATGCCGGCATCGGCCTCGGCTGGCACCAGCTCTGCCGCCGGCCCCTGAAGGGCCGGCACTTCGACCTCGTGATCGACGCCCAGCGCCGCGTCCCCGCCAGTTGCCATATCCGGCGGGTCCCGCACGGGACTTTCGTCTCGGGCGCCTTCGGGTTCCTGCTGTCCGACATCGTGCCGCGCCGGCCATTTGCCAAACCGCCACGCTTCATTGACCAGCTTCTGCGCCTGGTGGCGGTGGCCTCGGGCCGCCCGCCACAGACCGGCCAGACGCCCCGCCTTGATCCCGCCATGCGTGACCTGGCCCGGCGGTTGCTGCCCCCGGCGGGCGGACCGTATCTGGGCCTCGCCCCGGGCGCGCGGGGCATCCATAAATGCTGGCCGCGCGACCGGTTCGTCGCCCTCGCGCGCGCGGTCGCACAAGACAGCGTGACGCCGGTTTTTCTGCTCGGGCCGATGGAAGCCGATCAGCAGACGCAGCTCGCCGCCGATGTCGAAGGCGCCCTCTTTCCGCTCCAGGACACAGCCGCTATTCAGGCATTCGGCACGACACCCCTTCTGACCATCGCGGTGGCCGAGCATCTCGATGCGGCGCTCGCCAATGACAGCGGCACCAGCCACATGATCGCCCTCGCCGACCGGCCCCTCGTCTCGCTGTTCGGCCCGACCAGCCCCGCTAAATTCGCGCCCGCCGCGCGCCGTCTCACCGTGATCCGGGCGCAGGATTTCGGCGGGCGGGAGATGACCGATATCCCCTTCGCGCCCGTGCTGGACAGGGTTCGCGAGGCCCTCGGATGATGTTGGCGAGACGCGCGGGTCCGGAATCTTTCCTTTTCGTGCTGGTTGTGCTGGCGCTTTCGGCCTGTGTGCCCCCGCGCGGTGCCGAACCGGTGCGCGGCAATGCGCCGGGGACGGTAGCCTCGCCCGCCCCAGCCCCAGCCCCAGCCCCAGCCCCAGCCCCGGCCGGTCCGCCGGGCGAGACGCTTGTGCCCCCTCTTGCAGGCGGCGATGTTATCGGGCTTGGCGAAAGCGATTTGACCCGGCTCCTCGGGGCGCCCCGACTTCGCCGCCGGGAAGGGCCGGGCGAGTTGTGGCAATATGCCGGACGTGACTGCCTGGTACAGCTCTACCTGTATCGTGAGCCCGTGGCGGAAGCTGACACGGTCGGGGACGGGGCGCCGCAAGCGCCGGCCCGGGTCACACATATGGATGCGGTCGGCAGGAATGCCGCCGCCATGGCGCCGGCGGACTGCCTGGCGACGATTTCCCGGCCCGCGCCGTCGGGCGACCGGACGGGGGGTTAGGCGGAGGCCGGGGTTTTTTCCTTGTAGGCGCAGAGCTCGCGCACGATGCAATCCGGGCATTTCGGCTTGCGTGCGGTGCAGACATAGCGCCCGTGCAGGATCAGGTAGTGATGGGCATGGCGCTTGTATGTTTCGGGCGTGACCTTCTCAAGCTTCTGTTCAACTGCAAGCGGGGTCTTGCCCGGGGCGAGACCGGTCCGGTTGGAGACGCGGAAAATATGCGTGTCCACAGCGATCGTGGGTTCGCCGAAAGCGATGTTAAGCACGACATTCGCCGTTTTTCGTCCAACCCCGGGCAGGGTTTCCAGCCCGGCCCGCTCGCGCGGTACCTGGCCGCCGAACGCGTCGATCAGCCGGCGGCTGAGTGCGATGATGTTCTTTGCCTTGTTATTGAAAAGGCCGATTGTCCTGATGTGCTTCTTGAGACCGGCCTCGCCCAGCCGAAGCATTTTTTCGGGCGTGTCCGCCACCTTGAAAAGCGGCCCCGTCGCCTTGTTGACGCCCTTGTCCGTTGCCTGGGCAGAGAGCACGACCGCCACCAGCAGCGTATAGGGTGTCGTGTATTGAAGTTCGCTCTTGGGGCTCGGAATCGCCTTCGCGAGGCGGGCGAAAAAGGTCTCGATATCGGCTTTTTTCATGGCCGGCCGACCTTAGCCGGAATAGCCGCCCCTGGCAGCCGGTTTTCAGCGCTTTACAGCGCGGGCGCGCCGGCGATACCTATAGAAGAAGAGGACGCCCCATGCGCGAGAACACAGAGACCGCCCCCGTGACGGCCGCCCCGGCGGCGCGGGAGGACGAATCGGCCGGAACCGCGCCCGCGCCTTTTTTCGACGCCATCCTGACCCCCCATCGCAGCCTGACGCCGCTGGGCTTCACCCTGCTGATGACCGGCGTCGCCCTCGTCAGCTTCACGGCCGGGCTGTTCTTTCTTCTGCAGGGCGCCTGGCCGGTCTTCGGGTTCTTCGGCCTCGACGTGCTGCTGATTTATCTCGCTTTCCGTGCCAATTTCCGCGCCGGGCGAGCCTATGAGACAGTCACGCTGACCGCGCGCGACCTGCTGGTGCGCCGGGTGGATGCGAAGGGCCGCCAGCAGAGTTGGCGCTTCGAGCCTTACTGGGTCGGGGTCGAGGTGCGCAAGCCCGACCACCCCGACAGCCGCGTGGTGCTCTCGTCCCACGGCGACCGGCTCGCCCTGGCCGCAAGCCTGACACCGGGGGAGCGGATCGAGTTCGCCGAGGCGCTGCGCCGGGCTCTGGCCCGATGGCGCCGGCCCCCTGACTCCGTCTGATGCGCCGGACAGAACCCGTCGATATCGGCCTGCTTCTCGTTCTCGCCGCCCTTTGGGGCAGCGCCTTCATGTTTATCAAGATCGGTGTCAGCGGGTTCCCGCCACTGACCCTTGTGCTCGTGCGCATGGGCGTGACCGCGCTGGCGCTCGCCTCGTTCTCGCTCGCCATGGGTCACGGCCTGCCCCGGGGCATTCATGTCTGGCGCGCCCTCGTCGTTGTCGGGGCGATCTCCTCCGCCATTCCCTTCACGATGGTGGCGTGGAGCGAGAAGCGGATCGACAGCGGCGCGGCCGCGATCATCATCGGCATGACGCCCGTCACCACGGTGGTGATCGCGCATTTCCTGCGTCACGACGAGCGGCTCAGCCCAAGCAAGATCCTGGGCGCCGCCGTGGCTTTCTCCGGCCTCGTCGTTCTGGTCGGGCCCCGCGCGCTCGCCGGGCTTGAGCTCGAGGTCGCCTCGTTCCTGACGGCCGCGCTGGCGACGCTGTTCTACGCCGCGACCACCGTCTATGTGCGTTTCCTCGGCCATATTTCGGCGATCCATATCGCCACCGGCTCGGCGATCTCGGCAACGGTGATGGTGTTGCCGTTCAGCCTGATTATTGATGCCCCCTGGACTCTCGACCCGTCAGGCGAGGCGTGGTTCGGCGCGCTGGCCCTCGCGCTTCTGCCCACGGCGGCGGGGACGGCGCTGTATTACCATCTGGTGGCGCGCACCAGCGCCACCTTCGGCTCGTCGGTGAATTACCTCATTCCGCTGGCCGGCGTGCTTTGGGGGATGGCCTTTCTGGGTGAGCGGCCGGGCTGGGAGGCGCTGGCGGCGCTGGCGCTCATTCTGGCCGGTGTCACGCTGATCAGCCTGGGTGGCCGGGTCCGGCGCGCCCGACTCACCTGACCCTGGCCTGATCCTGGCCTGATCCTGGCCTGACCCCGGCCCCGGACGTCCCCGCGATCAGCGATCGCCGAGGCCGAGGACGTCTTCCATCGAATAGAGACCGGGCCCGGCGGCGGCGGCCCAGAGCGCTGCGCGCACCGCGCCGCGCGCGAAGACGCGCCGGCTCGAAGCCTTGTGGGAGAGTTCGATCCGTTCGCCATCGGCCGCGAAGATCACGCTGTGATCGCCCACCACATCTCCGCCCCGCAGCACGGCAAAGCCGATATCCCCCGCCTGGCGCGGGCCCGTTTCGCCAAACCGTCCGGCCACGGTCGCGGCCTCGAGATCGACGCCCCGTCCCGCCGCGGCCGACCGGCCCAGCGCGAGCGCCGTACCCGAGGGCGCGTCCACCTTGTGGCGGTGATGCATTTCGACGATCTCGATATCGTAGGACTCGTCAAGAATGCGCGCGACCTGCTCGGTAAGTGCGCGCAACAGGGTGACGCCGACGCTCATATTGGGGGCCTGGACAATCGCGGATTTTTCGGCCGCCTGCCGGATCGCCGCCTCGTGTTCGCCGGCCAGCCCCGTCGTGCCGATCACGAGCGCGGTTCCGGTCCGGGCGGCGAGTTCGGCGTGGCGCCGGGTCGGCTCGGGGCGGGTGAAATCGATCACCACATCACTGGCCTCGAACACGGCCAGCGCATCCTCGCTGGCCTGCAGGCCGAGGGTGCCGATCCCGGCAAGCTCGCCCAGGTCGCGGCCGAGGGTGGGCGCGCCGGGGCTTTCCGTGCCGCCGGCGAGCTCGGCGCCCGTCGTTGCCGTGACCTCGGAAATGAGTGCCCGGCCCATGCGCCCGGCGCAGCCGGTAATACCGATCTTCACGGAAGCCGTCCTTCCTTGGCCTGCGTCTGTCGCACCTTCTTTCGGTCCGGGTGCCCGCCCGGACCTTATCGAAAGCCCCGGGGCGAATCCATAGGCACGAAAAAGGGCCCCGGCGGGGCCCTGCTCTCATCTTTCGGAGCCGGCTAGTCCTTCAGGTCCTCCCACAACTCCTTGACCTTGGAAAAGAAGCCGGCCGATTCCGGGCTCGTGGTGTTATCGGGCTGGGCATCATGAAACTCGTTCAGCAACTCGCGCTGACGCTCGGTCAGGTTGACCGGGGTTTCCACCGACACCTGCACCATGAGGTCGCCAAAGGACTTGGAGCGCAGCACCGGCATGCCCTTCCCCTTGAGGCGGAACTGCTGCCCGCTCTGCGTGCCCTTGGGGATGTTCACACGTGCCCGGCTGCCCGAAGGCGTGGGCACTTCGATGGTGCCGCCCAACGCCGCCGTCGTCATGGGGATCGGGACCTTGCAGCGAAGATTTGCGCCCTCGCGCTGAAACAGCGGGTGGGGACGGATGGTGAGAAAAATATAGAGATCGCCTGGAGGCCCGGCGCGCAAACCCGCCTCGCCTTCGCCCGACAGGCGGATCCGATTGCCATCCTCGACGCCCGCCGGAATCGTGACCTGCAGCTTCTTTTCCCGCTGCACGCGCCCCTGGCCGCGACAGGCGGGGCAGGGATCTTCGATCACCTGGCCCTGGCCGCCGCAAGCGGGACAGGTGCGCTCCACGGTAAAGAACCCCTGCTGGGAACGGACCGAACCGTAGCCCTGGCAGGTCGGGCAGGCGGTCGGCCCCGACCCTTCCTTTGCGCCGGTCCCCTTGCAGGTTTCGCAACCGGCCCAGCTCGGCACCTTGATGTCAATCTGGCGCCCGCGATAGGCGTCATCCAGCGTTATTTCGAGATCGTAGCGAAGATCGGCGCCGCGTTGCGGCCCCTGGCGGCGCGCGCCCCGCCGGCCGCCGAGATCGCCGAACATCTCGTCGAAAATATCGGAGAAGGAACCGCCGAAATCGAAGCCCGCGGCACCGGCGCCCGCGCCCGGCCCGCCCGGTCCGCCCTGCTCGAAGGCGGCATGGCCGAACTGGTCGTATTGCTGGCGCTTCTCGTCGTCCTTGAGGACCTCGTAAGCCTCGTTAACTTCGCGGAATTTTTGCTCGGCCGTCTTGTCACCCGGATTGGCGTCGGGATGATATTTCTTGGCCAGTTTGCGGAAAGCGGACTTGACCTCGTCGGAGGATGCGCCGCGCTTCAGCCCCAGGACTTCATAGTAATCGCGTTTCGCCATGTTCACTCGGCCTCAATGCAGGCCGCCCCGACACGCACGGTCGGAAAGGGTGCGTGCCGGGGCGTTCAGGAACCAGATACCGATACCCGGCCGCCTCAGGCAGACCGCTTTTCGTCGTTGCCCTTGTCGTTGCTGTCGGGGTCGACTTCCTCGAAATCCGCATCGACGACCGAGTCGTCACTCGAGGCCGACGCGCCGCTCGAGGAGCCGCCTTCGCCGCCCTCGGAAGAGCCGGCACCCGCCGCCTCCTCTTCCTGCTGCGCCTTGTAGATGGCCTCGCCCAGCTTCATGCTGGCCTGTGCCAGCGCCTGGATCTTCTGCTCGATGGCCTCCACATCCTCGCCCTCGGCCGCGCTCTTGAGATCGGCGATGCCGGTTTCGATGGCCGTCTTGTCCTCGGCCGCGACCTTGTCGCCATGCTCTTCGAGATTCTTCTCGGTCGAGTGGATGAGGTGCTCCGCCTGATTGCGGGTATCCACGAGCGCGCGGCGCTTCTTGTCCTCTTCCGCGTGCTCCTCGGCCTCCTTCACCATCCGTTCGATGTCCTCGTCATTCAGCCCGCCCGACGCCTGAATGCGGATCTGCTGCTCCTTGCCCGTCGCCTTGTCCTTCGCGGACACGTTGACGATGCCGTTGGCATCGATATCGAACGTCACCTCGATCTGGGGCATGCCGCGCGGGGCGGATGGAAGCCCGACCAGATCGAATTGGCCCAGCAGCTTGTTGTCCGCCGCCATTTCGCGTTCGCCCTGGAAGACGCGGATGGTGACCGCCGTCTGGTTATCTTCGGCGGTCGAAAAAACCTGGCTCTTGCGCGTCGGAATCGTGGTGTTGCGATCGATAAGCCGGGTGAAAACCCCGCCCAGCGTTTCGATGCCGAGCGAGAGCGGCGTCACGTCGAGAAGCAGGACATCCTTCACGTCACCCTGCAGCACGCCGGCCTGAATGGCGGCCCCGACGGCGACCACCTCGTCGGGATTGACGCCCCGATGCGGTTCGCGGCCGAAAAACTCCTTCACCGTCTCGATAATCTTGGGCATGCGCGTCTGACCGCCCACCAGGATCACCTCGTCGATGTCGCTCGCCTTGACGCCGGCATCCTTGAGCGCCGCCTTGCACGGCTCGACCGTGCGCTTGACGAGATCCTCGACCAGGCTTTCCAGCTTGGCGCGCGAAAGCTTGAGGTTGAGATGCTTCGGCCCGGACTGGTCAGCGGTGATAAAGGGCAGGTTCACTTCGGTCTGGGTCGAGCTGGACAGTTCGATCTTGGCCTTTTCCGCTGCTTCCTTGAGCCGTTGCAGCGCCAGCCGGTCCTTGCGCAGGTCGATGCCCTGTTCCTTTTTGAACTCTTCGGCCAGGTAATCGATGATGCGTGCATCGAAATCCTCGCCGCCAAGGAACGTGTCGCCATTGGTGGACTTCACCTCGAACACGCCGTCGCCGATTTCGAGCACCGAGACGTCGAACGTGCCGCCGCCCAGGTCATAGACGGCCACGGTGCCGGTGCCCTTTTTCTCCATGCCATAGGCCAGCGCCGCCGCCGTCGGCTCATTGATGATACGCAGCACCTCGAGTCCGGCGATCTTGCCGGCATCCTTGGTGGCCTGGCGCTGGGAATCATTGAAATAGGCCGGCACTGTGATGACGGCCTGATCGACAGTCTCGCCCAGATAGGCTTCCGCGGTTTCCTTCATCTTCTGCAACACGAAGGCGCTGATCTGGCTGGGTGAATATTTTTTGCCCTGTGCCTCGACCCAGGCATCGCCATTGTCGCCCGGCACGATGCTGTAAGAGACGAGCCCCTTGTCCTTCTCGGTCAGCGGGTCATCGTAGCGCCGCCCGATCAGCCGCTTGATCGCGAACAATGTGTTCGTCGGATTGGTGACCGCCTGGCGCTTCGCCGACTGGCCAACCAGACGCTCGTCATCATCCGTGAAGGCGACCATCGAGGGGGTCGTGCGCGCGCCCTCGCTGTTTTCTATGACCTTGGCACTCTTGCCGTCCATGACGGCGACGCAGCTGTTTGTCGTCCCAAGGTCGATACCAATGACTTTGCTCATAGCTCACCTCTTCTCAAGCAAGCCGCCCTGGCCCGATTGCGGCGCTCGCTGGCGACTTCTTTCCAAATTTCCTGTCGGCTCCGCCCGTCCTGTTGCCGGGCGAAATTTCCCCAGTCTTCTGAGGGCTTATATAAGGGCTGTTTCAAGGACGACAACCCCGGGGGCGGAAATCGCCCCGCTTTTCCCCGCTCTTCGGCGCCGGTCCCGCCCCCCGGTCGGGCGGGTCCCGGCAGGAACAGGAATATTAATTATAAATCAATGGCTTGTTAGATCAGGCGGTGGTGTCGACCCCGGACCCGGCCTCCCCCTGTTCATCCGGCCCCCGCGCCGGGCCGCCCTTGGCGACGCCCACCATGGCCGCGCGCAGCAGCCGGTCGTGGATCATGTAGCCGGTTTGCATCACCTGAATGACCGACCCGGCTGGCACGCTCGGGTCTTCCACCTCGAACATCGCCTGGTGCTGGTGCGGATCGAACCTGTCCCCGGCGCTGGGCTGGATGGCGGTGACGCCGTGACGCTCGAGCGCGGTGATGAGCTCGCGCTCCGTCAGGTCCACGCCTTCGGCCAGAGACTGGAGCGCGTCATTTCCCTCGAGCGCCTCGTCCGGCACGCTGTCTATGGCGCGGCGCAGATTGTCGGCCACCGCCAGTATGTCGCGCGCGAAGTTCGAGACAGCATATTTGGCCGTGTCCTGGCGTTCCTTCTCGGCCCGCTTGCGGAAATTCTCGTTCTCGGCCAGCGCCCGGAGAAGCTGGTCCTTAAGCGTCGCCACTTCCTCTGCCAAGCTGACTTCGGCCGCTTGTGCCGCATCGTCGCCATCCGTGCCGGGCGCGTTCACGCCAGCTTCGTCGTTTTCCGTGTCGTTCTGTGTGTTTTCGTCGCTCATAAGCCGTCAATTTTCCCAAGACACTGTTCGAGGCGCTGATTGCGCAATCAGTTTCCCATCACCTTGTTGACCACCTTGGCGGTGAAATCAACCATGGGGATGATGCGCGAGTAGTTCAACCGCGTCGGGCCGATCACGCCGATTGCGCCCACGAGGTTCTCGTTACCCTGGCTGAACGGCGCCACGATCATCGAGCATCCCGCGTTCTGAAAAAGCGGATTCTCGGAACCGATGAAAATCTGCACCCCGTCACCGCGATGCGTCTCGTCGAGAAGCGTAACGAAGTCGCGCTTGGTCTCCAGCACTTCGAACAGGTCACGGATGCGCTCGAGCTGATCGACCGCATGGATATCGGACAGCAGGTGCGACTGGCCGCGCACGATGAGATAGCTGTCATCGTCATCGCCCGTGCGCATGGCGAGACCTTCCTGCACGACCGCTGCTGTGAGTTTGTCGAGATGGGCGCGTTCTTCCGCGATTTCATCCAGGATCACGTCGCGCGCCTCGCTCAATGTACGCCCGGCGAGGCGGCTGCTCAGATAGTTGCCTGCCTCGACCAGCGCGGCCGCGGGCATGCCCTTGGGGGTATTTATGACGCGATTTTCGACCAGCCCGTTCTGAAAGACCATCACCACCAGCGCCTCGCCGGGGCCGAGCGAAACGAAATCGATCTGGCGCAGCGGCTTTTCCGCCTTCGGCGCCAGCACCAGACCGGCACAGTGCGAGAGTTGCGAGAGGATGCCCGTGGCATGACGCAGCACCTGCTCTGTCTGCATGCCGCGGGCCGCACATTCGCTTTCGATGCTCGCGCGCTCCTCCTTGCCAAGCGAGCCCACTTCCATGAGGCCGTCCACGAAGAGTCTGAGGCCGCGCTCCGTCGGCAACCGGCCGGCCGAGGTGTGAGGCGCGTACAGCAGCCCCGCTTCCTGCAGTTCGGCCATGGTATTGCGGATCGTCGCCGATGACAGGGGAGAGGCGAGCCGCGCGGCGATCGCCTGGGAGCCGATGGGGTCGCCGGTCTCGAGATACGCATCGACCACCTGGCGAAACACGTCCCGCGAGCGCTCGTTCAGTTCGGATATGAGCCCGCCCTGGACGAACGGGGCCGATGGCGCGCGGCCAGTGGTGCTGGCCGGGCCGGGCGTGGGCTCGGGACGGGGTTTCGATGTGACCATGATCCGATCCGCCGAAATGCTGGGCCCGGCCCGGCGCAGCGCGTCGGGCGGGGCGTGTTCTGGCGGCGCGCGAGGCGCGCGACCCAGATGGCTATTTTATGTAAGGACTCGCCTCGAAGGCGTCAATGCAGCCCAAGAGCCTTGAAAATCAACGGCTTGTCAAATGATCCCGAGCTCTCCTGCTGGACGGCGCGGCGGCAATCGTCTAAGTGTGGCGCCGGCCATCCGTCGCCAGAGGACCCGACATGACAAATGACCCCCTCGCCACCCGGGCCGACGGGCGCGCGCGCGATGCGCTCCGCCCCGTCTCGCTGGAAACCGGCGTCAGCAAGCACGCCGAAGGCAGTTGTCTGGCGCGGTTCGGGGATACCCATGTCCTGATCACCGCGAGCGTGGAGAATCGCGTGCCCGGTTTTCTGAAGGATACCGGACGGGGCTGGGTCACGGCCGAATACGGGATGCTGCCGCGCTCCACCGGCAGCCGGATGGACCGTGAGGCGGCCAAGGGCCGGCAGAGCGGGCGCACGCAGGAAATCCAGCGCCTGATCGGGCGGTCGCTGCGCGCGGTGACCGATCTGGAGGCGCTCGGCGAAATCAGTATCCGGGTGGATTGCGATGTGATTCAGGCCGACGGCGGCACCCGCACCGCCGCCATCACGGGCGCCTTCGTCGCGCTGCACGAGGCCATGACGCATCTGTGCCGCCTGGGCGCGGTCGCCTCAATTCCCCTCACCGATCATGTGGCGGCCGTCTCGGCCGGACTCGTCGGCGGCACCCCTTTGCTCGATCTCGATTACGAGGAGGACAGCCAGGCCGATGCCGACGCCAATTTCGTCCTGACCGGGCAAGGCCGCATTGTCGAGATCCAGGCGACAGCCGAAAGCGAGGCGTTCGAGGAGGCGGCCTTTCACGACCTGCTCAGCCTCGCGCGCCAGGGCATCAGCGAACTGACACAGCTGCAGACGGCGGCACTGGGCGAGGGAGCCATGCGGTCCGGGGCGGCGAAAGGATAGGTCGTGACGACGGCTGACATCCCGGCCGCGGAGAAGGCGGCGTTGCGCGCGGGACCGCTGGTCGTGGCCTCCCATAACGACGGCAAGGTGCGTGAGATTTCGGATCTGCTCCGGCCCTACGGGCTTGATGTCGTCTCGGCCAAGGGCCTCAACCTGCCCGAGCCCGAGGAAACCGGGTCGAGCTTTCGGGAAAACGCGATACTGAAAGCCGTCGCAGCGGCGGAGGCGGCGGGCAGGGTCGCGCTGGCGGACGATTCCGGGCTGAGTGTGACCGCACTTGGCGGCGCCCCCGGCATCTATTCCGCGCGCTGGGCCGAGGGGCCCGACGGCAGCCGGGATTTCACCAGCGCCATGGAAAGGGTGCATCGCGAGTTGGGCGCCTCGGCGGATCGTGGCGCCGCCTTCGTCTGCGTCCTCGCCCTTGCCTGGCCCTCGGGCCAGGTAAACTGTTTCGAGGGCCGGGTCACGGGCGAGATCACCTGGCCGCCGCGCGGCAGCCACGGTTTCGGCTACGATCCCGTCTTCATCCCGGCCGGGCACGACATGACCTTTGGCGAAATGGACCCGCAGGACAAGCACGCCATCAGCCACCGGGCGGCGGCGTTTCGCAAGCTGGTCCGGGCCTGTTTCGAGACGGGCGCGAAGTGATGCGGGGCTCTTTCATTGCCCCGCCGAAATCGGCCGCGGCGGACAACCATGCGCTGGCTCTTTACGTGCATTGGCCTTTCTGCGAACACAAATGCCCTTATTGCGATTTCAACAGTCATGTCCGCCCCGAGGTGGATCAGGCGGCGTGGCGCGAGGCGTTGCTTGCGGAGTTGTCCCATTATGCGAGCGCGCTCGGTCCGCGCATCCTGACCAGCATTTTTTTCGGCGGCGGCACGCCCTCTCTCATGGCGCCCGAGACGGTGGCGGACGTGATCGAGGCGGCGGGGCGGCACTTCGGCCCCGTTCCCGATCTGGAGGTCACGCTCGAAGCCAATCCGGGTTCGGTCGAGGCGGGGCGGTTTCGCGCCTACCGTGGCGCCGGGGTCAACCGCCTGTCGCTCGGGGTGCAGAGTCTGGATGATCCGGCGCTCGCATTTCTTGGCCGGATCCATTCGGCCGATGAGGCGATCGCGGCGCTCTGCCTGGCGCGCGACACCTTCGCGCGCTTTTCCTTCGATCTGATTTACGGCCGGCCCGGTCAGACGCTCGCCGCCTGGCGCGCGGAGCTCGCCCGGGCGCTTGCCTTCGGCCCCGAGCACCTGTCGCTTTACCAGCTCACGATCGAGGACGGGACGCCCTTCTCCGCGCGCCACCGGGCGGGCGAATTTGGCCTGCCCGATGACGAGACGGCCGCGTGCCTGTTCGAGGAAACACGGCGCGTGCTCGACCAGGCGGGATTGCCCGCTTACGAAGTGTCCAATCACGCAGCGCCGGGCCAGGAGTCTCGCCACAACCTCGCCTATTGGCGCTATGGCGATTATGTCGGAATCGGCCCGGGCGCCCATGGCCGTTTTCGCCGCCGGCCGGAAGACCCTGCCTCACGCATCGCCACGGCAGGCTGGCGCCGGCCCGAAACATGGCTGGCCCGCGTGCGTGATTTCGGCCACGGGGCCGAGACGACACAGCCGATTGCGCCGGCCGAAGCGTTCGAAGAGTGCCTCATGATGGGGTTGCGTCTGACCGAGGGCCTGCGGTGGGCCCGTCTCGAAGCGGCGACCGGCCGGGCCGTGCCGGCCCCGGCAAGGGAGGCGATGGAGCGGCTCGCAGACTCGGGCGACCTCGTGCTCGACGACGAGACGGTTGCCGCGAGCCCCCGGGGGCTGCTCAGACTGAACAGCGTGCTGGGGGCCATTCTGGCCGATCTGCCGGAACCGGCCGGCGCCTGACCGCCCTTCAGTTGGAGAGATCTTCGAAGCGCTGCGGGGCCGGGCTCACCGTCCGGATCCCCTTGGGCCGGACCTCGAGAACGGCCAGCCGGCGCTCCGACAGGCCGTTCGCCTTCAGCCGAAAAACCCCGTCCAGCCCGGCGAACCCCTTGGCCGATTGCAGTTGTGTCCGCGAAAAATCGGGACCGTCCGTGCCGCGGCCGAGAAACGCGGCCAGCGCGGTGGCGTCATAGGCGAGCGTGGCGAGCCGGGGCGGAGGGGCGCCGAAAAGTTGGGCGTAGTCGGTTTCGAACCGTGCCCGATCATCGGGATCGGGCGCGGCGAACCAGCCGCCGACCAGCGCAGGCTCATTGCCGAGATTGGGCGTGTCCCACTGACTCGTGCCGATGAACTTCACCTTGTTCGGGTCGATATCGTAATACGACAACAAGGGGGCGATCTGCAGCACGCGATCGTTCGCCAGCGGCAGGACCAGGGCGTCAAAATTCACGTCACCCAGCGTGTCCTGCTCCTTGAGCTTCTTCAGTTCGGCCTCGATCCGGGCGAGATCGTCCTCGGTCAGGGAAGCGAGATCGAGACCGTGCGCCGCAGCCAGCCGGTCGGCCTTCTGCCGTTCGCCCGCCGCCAGCGCCTCGGCGGCGGCGAGTGTATCGGCGAGTTCGCCGCGTGCTTCCTCGAGCGCCTTCTGACGCGCCTCGTAATCCGCGAGCTGCTTGACCTGCGGGGTCACGTCCGCCGTCGAGTCGGGAAACAGCTCCACCTGCACCAGAACGCCGCCCTTGCGCGTCAATGTCTCCGAAAGCGCCTCGACCACCGCCCGGCCCAGCGGCGTGTCGGGCGCGAAAACGGCAAATCGTTCGTAGCCCTGCTCGCGGGCGTAGGAGACGGCACGCCTGATCTGCTCGCCCGGGAAGAGGCCGAGCGGATAGATGCCGGGTTCGGCCACCAGGCGGTCCGAGGAGAAGGCGAGCACCGGGACCTCCAGGCCGCGAATGGTCCGGGCCACGGCGGCGACGGAGGTCGAGAAGAGCGGCCCCAATATGATCGTGGCCCCGTCATCCAGCGCGGAAAGCGCTGCCTGGCGCGCCCCCTCGGGCGTGCCGGCGGTGTCGTAGGGGATGAGAATGAAGCGCCGGTCGGCGACATCGAACAGCGCCATCTGTGCGGCGTTGAGCAGCGCCTGCCCCAGCTCGCCATGGGCCCCCGAGAGGGGCACGAGCAACGCGGCCCGGGCCGGGCGGGGCTTGGCCGGTGCCGTCCCTTCGTAAGTCCTGCCACCGTAGCGCCCGGAAATTCCGTCCTCGGGGAGCGTCGTGCGGCCATAGACATCGGAAGGGAAGACTGTCCCCGGTGCGCGGGGCGACGGGCGGTCCAGCGGCTCGGCCGCCTCCCCGTCGGCCGGCTGGTCCGCCGGCGCGCGTTCGCTCGGTTGCCGCAGCCCGCCCAGCTCGCCTAAGCTCACGCGCGAACAGCCCGGCAAGACCAGCGCCACCAGGAGAACGAGAACAAGAGCCGGAACCGGGAACTGGCGAGGGTCCACCGATAGGCGCGGAACGCGGACCGCCGGGCGGCGTGACGGGCGTGCCGAACGTGACCAGAAACGGCGCAGGGCCGATCCCCCGAAAAGGAATAAAGAGTGGTGCAGCCTACTGACGGCCCCAAGCAAAGTAAACGCCCGCCCGCATCCGGGGACGGTCCCGGTGAGGCGGAATCGGGGCGGCTTCCCGGCGGGCTTTATATCGTTGCCACGCCCATCGGCAATGCCGGGGACATCACCCTTCGCGCACTCGACGTACTGGGCCGGGCCGATGTCGTCGCGGCCGAGGATACACGGCGATCGGCAACCCTGATGGCGATCCACGGTCTTTCCCCATCGCTGACGCCGTATCACGAACACAATGCCCGCGCCGCCGGCAGCGCCCTGATGAAACGTCTCGAGAAGGGCGAAAGCGTGGCGCTGATTTCCGACGGCGGCACGCCGCTCGTCTCCGACCCCGGTTTCCGGCTCGTCGCAGCCGCCCGGGCGGCGGGCATCCCGGTGACCCCCGTGCCCGGCGCCTCGGCCCCGATGGCGGCGCTCTCGGCCGCGGGGCTGGCGACGGACCGGTTTTTCTTCGAGGGCTTCCTGCCGGCAAAACAGGCGGCCCGGCGCGCCCGGCTGAAGGAACTCGCCGGTGTACCGGCGACGCTTGTGATATTCGAGGCGCCGGGGCGGCTGGCCGGGAGCCTCGCCGACATGGCGGCCATCCTGGGCGACCGGCCGGCGGTGGTGGCGCGCGAACTGACCAAGAAATTCGAGACCTTCTATCGCGGCTCCCTGCCCGATCTGGCGGAGCGCCTCTCGGGCGAGGCGGTCCGGGGCGAGGTGGTCGTGCTGGTGGAAGCCGGGGCTGCGGACGCGACATCGGTCCCGCCGGGCGACATCGACGATGCTCTCGCCCTCGCGCTCAAGCGTCTTCCGGTGAAAGAGGCGGCGCAGATTCTGGCGCGCGCAACGGGCTTGCCGAGGCGGGCGCTGTACCAACGGGCGCTGGCGCTATCGGACGCGGTGGAGGACGCGCGACGGACGGGGGCGATCGAGGAGGACGGAGCATGACGATCGGCGCCGTGCGCGCCCGGGCGCGTCGCCGCCAGACATACGAGCGCGGCTTGCGCGCCGAATGGGTTGCCGCCTGGTGGCTGCGGTGCCACGGCTATCGGGTTCTGGCCCGGCGCCTGCGCACCCCGGCGGGAGAGATCGACCTCGTGATCCGGCGCGGGCATACTCTCGCCATTGTCGAGGTGAAGCGCCGCGAGACGGAGGAAGCCGCCCTCTATGCCGTCTCGCCCCGCCAGCAACGCCGCCTCGCCCGGGCGGCGCGCTTCGCCCTCGCCCGGTTTGCCGGACGGTCCGGGACCGGCCCCCTTCCCGATCTGCGTTTCGATCTCGTAACGATCCGCCCCTGGCGCCTGCCCCGGCATTATCCGGATGCTTGGCGGCCCGCGCCCGACGGCGCAATATAGGATCGCATGACCGCGACCGCCCGCTCTTCCCCTCTCCCCGTTCGCGCCGGTCCGCGAGACCCCGCCGCCCGACGGGTCGGCTGCGCCCTCGCAGTCCTGCTCGCCCTTTGCGCCTGCACGCCCATTGGTGCCGGCGTCGGCGTCGCCGCCACCGCGGGCGTCGCCGCCTCGCAGGAGCGCGGCTTCCGACGGGCGGTGGATGACAATGTGATCGCAGCCGATATCGGCCGCCGTCTCCTGGCTTACGATGTGGGCGCCTTCGCCCGGCTCCGCGTCGACGTGCATGAAGGCCAGGTGCTTCTGACCGGCGCGGTCACGGACCCCGAGACGCGGATCGAGGCGGTGCGGCTTGCCTGGCAGGCCGAGGGCGTGGACCGGGTCTTGAACGAGATACAGGTGACGGATCAGTCGAGCCTGCTGAACCGAAGCCGCGACAAGCTGATCCTGGGCAATTTGCGCTCGGACCTGCTGCTCGACAGCGAGATCCAGTCGATCAATTACAATATCGATGTCGTCAACGGCACGGTCTATCTGCTGGGCGTCGCCCAGTCGCAGAACGAGCTGGCCCGCGTCGAGGCGCATGCGAGAAACCAGTCCTACGTGCGCCGGGTCATCTCCCACGTACGCGTCAAATCCGGCGCATCCGCCGCGCCCGCATTCTGATCCGCGCGAGGACACCGGCACCCGGCCATGTCTGCTCTTCCCCGTCCAGCGCCGACAGAGTCCGGCCGGCGGCCCGCCGCCCGGCCCGGGACGCTTGGCGTGGCGCGGGATGCGCGGCAGAATTGGGCCGGTCCGCTGACCGGCCCCCGACATCGCCATCAGGCGGCAGCGCTGCTACAACTGATCCGCCCGGCACGACCCTCGAGACCCGTCCGATAAACCAAGGCGAGAAAACGACCATGAGCCTTTGCGTCGCGATCCAGATGGACCCCATCGAGGGCATCGACATCGAAGCCGACAGCACCTTTGTGCTTGCGCTGGAAGCACAGGCGCGCGGACACGCACTTTTTCATTACCTGCCGCAGGACCTGATTTTCCGCGAAGGCCGTCTTTACGCCCGGGTGCGGGAACTCACGGTCCGGCGCCAGGCGGGCAGTCACTTCTCTTTGAGCGATGTTTCGGTGGTCGATCTGGCGACGATGGATGTTGTGCTGATGCGCCAGGACCCGCCGTTCGACATGGCCTATATCACCGCGACCCATCTGCTCGAACACATCCACCCCGATACGCTGGTCGTGAATGACCCGGTTCATGTGCGCAACGCGCCTGAAAAACTTTTCGTCACCCATTTTCCCGATGTGATGCCGCCCACGCTGATCACCAGCAGTCGCGAGGATATTCTGGCCTTTCGCCGCGAGTACAACGACATCATCGTCAAGCCGCTTTTCGGCAATGGCGGGGCCGGCGTGTTTCACCTCAAGCCCGACGACGAGAATCTGGGCGCGCTGCTCGAACTCTTTACCGAGCTCTACCGCGAACCGGTCATCGTGCAGCGCTACCTGCCGGAAATCCGCGCGGGCGACAAACGCATCATTCTGGTGGATGGCAAGCCGGCGGGCGGCGTCAGCCGCGTCCCGCCCGAGGGTGAGGCGCGCGCCAATTTTCACGCCGGCGGCGCGGCCCGGGCCACGACGCTGACTGAGCGGGAAAAGGAAATCTGCGCCGCCATCGGCCCCGCCCTGCGCGAGCGCGGCCTGATCTTCGTCGGCATCGACGTGATCGGCGATTACCTGACGGAAATCAACGTGACCTCGCCCACCGGAATCCAGGAGATCAACCGGCTCGACGGGATCAGGATCGAGACCCAGATCTGGGACGCGATCGAACGGCGCTATCACAGGCGCCATGCCGAACGTCCCGTCTAGACGGACGCCGCCAGCCGATGGTCGCCCGCGTCCAAACCGTCGCCTTTCAGGGGATCGAGGTGCTCGATGTGGACGTGCAGGTGCACGTGGCCGGCGGCCTGCCCGCCTTCTCCATCGTCGGCCTGCCCGACAAGGCGGTCGCCGAATCGCGCGAGCGCGTGCGCGCCGCCCTCTCGGCCCTCGGCCTCGCCCTGCCGCCCAAGCGCATCACCATCAACCTCGCCCCGGCCGACCTGGCCAAGGAGGGCAGTCATTTCGACCTGCCCATCGCGCTCGGCCTGCTGATCGCCATGGAGGTGCTGCCGGCCGATGCGCTGGACGGGATGATTGCGCTCGGTGAGCTGTCGCTCGACGGCCGCATCGCCGCCGTCGCGGGCGTGCTGCCCGCCGCCATTCACGCGGCGGCGCGGGAATCGGGGCTCGTCTGTGCCGCCGCTTCGGGGGGCGAGGCGGCCTGGGCGGAGGGTCTCGAAATTCTGGCGCCGGCGACTCTGCTTGCGCTCATCAACCATCTCAAGGGCATGCAGGTTCTTTCCCCGCCCCGCCCAGCCCTGGTCGAGGCGGCCGACGGCGCCCCGGATCTGCGCGACATCAAGGGCCAGGAGCACGCCAAGCGCGCCCTCGAAGTGGCGGCGGCGGGCGGACACAACCTGCTGATGACGGGCCCGCCCGGCGCGGGCAAGTCGATGCTGGCCCGTCGGCTGCCGGGGATTCTGCCGCCGCTCGCGGCCGATGAGGCGCTCGAGATCACGATGATCCATTCCGTCGCCGGCGCGCTCGAGGCAAGCGGGCTGGTCCGCAACCGCCCCTATCGCGCGCCCCATCACTCGGCCTCGATGGTGGCGCTGGTTGGGGGCGGGGCCAAGGCACGGCCCGGCGAAATCTCGCTCGCCCATCTCGGCGTGCTGTTTCTCGATGAACTGCCGGAGTTTCCCCGCGCCGCCCTCGAAGCCCTGCGCCAGCCGCTCGAGACCGGCGAGGTGAGCATCGCGCGGGCCAACAGCCACACCACCTATCCCGCCCGCGTACAACTCGTGGCGGCGATGAACCCGTGCCGCTGCGGACATCTCGGCGATCCCGAGCTCGCCTGCGCGCGGGCACCGGCCTGCGCCATCGAATACCAGAACAAGATCTCCGGCCCGCTGCTCGACCGGATCGATCTGCATGTCGAGGTCGGCGCCGTCAGCGCCGCCGAGCTGAGCCTGCCGCCGCCGGCCGAGGGCTCGGCCGAAATGGCCGCCCGCGTCGCCCGGGCGCGCGACATCCAGCGCCAGCGTTTCGCGCCCCATGGCATCCGCATCAATGCCGAAGCCGATGGCGAGCTGCTCGACGAGGTCGCGCGGCCCGATGCGGCCGGGCGCGCGCTCCTGACGGAGGCGGTGGAAAAAATGCGTCTCTCGGCGCGCGGCTATCACCGCATCCTGCGCGTGGCGCGCACCATCGCCGATCTCGCGGCAGCGCCCGACCTGGACCGCACCCATATCGCCGAGGCGCTCTCCTATCGCCGGGCCCGGCCGAGGGGCTAGCAATGCCTAGTCCGGCAAAAATCCGAGGCCGAGTCCGGCCACGGCCGCGGCCACGATCAGGGCCACGATTCCCATCCGGAAGATGAAGACGGCCGCGAGGGCGGCGAGGGCGATCAGCGCCGCCGCGGGATCGAGACTGGCCACGACCGGCAGCTCGAGCCGGCCGAGCCCCGCCGGCAGCGCGGCCACGCGCGTCTCGGTGAAGAGCACGTGCAGCGCGAACCAGAGGGAGAGATTCGCCATGACGCCGACCACGGCCGCCGTCAGCGCGCGAAGCGCGGCCGAGAGCGCCGGGCTGCTGCGCAACTGCTCCGCCCAGGGCGCGCCCAGGAAGATCCAGAGAAAACAGGGCACGAAGGTCACCCAGCTCGTCACCAGCACACCCAGCGTGCCGGCGAGCACGGGATCGAGCGGGCCCGGCGCCCGGTAGGCCGCGAGATATCCGACGAAATTCAGGACGAGGATGAGCGGACCGGGCGTGGTTTCGGCGAGCCCCAGCCCGTCCACCATTTCGCCAGCGCCGAGCCAGCCGTAGCCCTGCACCGCTTCCTGCGCGACATAGGCCAGCACGGCATAGGCGCCGCCGAAGGTGACCACGGCCATCTGGCTGAAGAAGAGCGCCAGGCGGGTGAAGACGTTTTCCGGCCCGAGAATGAGGAAGAGCGCGGCCACCGGCACCAGCCAGAGGGCCAGCCAGACCGCCCCCGTCGCCAGCGCGCTGCGCCGGCGGCCGGCCGGCGGCGGCGGGCTCGCGGGCGGGCCGTCCCCCAGGACGCCCGGACGCCGGCCGGCAATCGCGCCCGCCAGGGCCGCGCCGATCACGACGAAGGGAAACGGCACGTTCAGCGCATACATGAGGAAAAAGGCGAGCAGGGCGAGGGCGGCGAGGGGCCAGGTGGTCAGGGTGCGCCGCGAGAGACCGAGGAGGGCCTGAACCACGATGGCGAGCACGGCCATCTTCACGCCGAGGAATGCCGACTGGACCGGGGCGAGATGGAAGAACGCGCCGTACAGAATACTGAGCGCCAGAATGATGACGAGGCCCGGCAGGATGAAAAGCAGCCCCGCGACGAGCCCGCCCCGGGCGCCGTGCAGCAGCCAGCCGATATAGGTCGCAAGCTGTTGCGCCTCGGGACCCGGCAGCAGCATGCAGTAATTGAGCGCGTGCAGGAAACGCGCTTCGTCCAGCCAGCGCTTCTCCTCGACGATGAGCCGGTGCATCAGCGCGATCTGGCCGGCCGGTCCGCCGAAGCTCAGAAACCCGATTTTGATCCAGACGCGGAGGGCGGCGCCAAAGGGCACCGGAGGCGGGAGCCGTGCGGGGCCGGGTTCAGCCATGGCGCGGGCCCGCCGGGCGGGCCCGTCAGCCGCGCGAGATCATGGGGCCGAGCTTGCGGCCGGCGAAGATATGGACATGGAGATGGGGAACCTCCTGCCCGCCATCCTCGCCATGGTTCGCGAGGATGCGATAGCCCCCGTCTTCAAGATCGAGGTCGCGCGCCACCTGGCCCACGGTGCGGATGAAGGCCGCGATTTCGGGGTCGCTGGCCCTGGCGGAGAAATCCGCCATCGAGACATATTTGCCCTTGGGTATGACCAGCACGTGGACGGGCGCCTGCGGATTGATGTCGTGAAACGCCAGAGTGTGCTCATCCTCGAAGACCTTGTCGCACGGCAGGTCACCGCGCAGGATTTTCGCGAACACGTTGTTTTCGTCATAGGCCATGGGCTGGGTTTCCCTTCCGGTCCGGCGCCGTTATTCGCCCCGTATGCCCGATTTTTTCGTGCGCGCCTGAAGCTCGCTCCAGATTTCGGCCGGATCGAGGCCCGCCTCGGCCCAGAGCACAAGAAGGTGGTAGAGCAGATCGGCGCTTTCCTGCACGAGGGCCGCGCGGTCGCCCCTGATGGCGTCGATCACGGTCTCGATCGCCTCTTCGCCCAGCTTCTGGGCGATCCTGTCCCGGCCCGCCCCGAACAGGCTGGCGGTATAGGAGGTTTCGGGATCGGCCCCGCGGCGCTTTTCGATCGTCTCGAACAGCCGGGTCAGGATCTCGGGTGATGGGGCTTCCGCCATGGGGCGATTCCTTCGTCTGCCAGGGGCCCATTCAGCTAGCAGATTTGCCGCCGCCCGTCACTAAAGCCGCACCGGGACACCCTGTGCCGCCATATATGCCTTGGCCTCGTGAATGGTGTGCGTGCCGAAATGGAAGATCGAGGCGGCGAGCACCGCGCTCGCATGACCGTCGCGCACCCCTTCTACCAGATGGGCGAGCGTGCCGACCCCGCCCGAGGCGATCACCGGCACCCTGATGCGGTCGGTGACGGCGCGGGTCAGCGCGATATCGAAGCCGGATTTCGTGCCGTCGCGATCCATCGAGGTGAGAAGAATCTCGCCCGCCCCCAGATTGACCATGCGGGCCGCCCAGTCGAGCGCGTCCAGCCCGGTTCCCCGCCGGCCGCCATGGGTAAAGACTTCCCATTTGTGGCCGCTGCCGGGAGAGTTGACCGCCTTGGCGTCGATCGCCACCACGATGCACTGGCTGCCGAACTTGCGCGCCGCCTCGGCCACGAATTCAGGGTTGTGCACGGCGGCGGTATTGATCGAAACCTTGTCGGCCCCGGCCAGAAGCAGGCGGCGAATATCCTCGACGGTCCGCACACCGCCGCCCACCGTCAGCGGCATGAAACACCGCTCGGCCGTGCGCTCCACCACCTCGTAAAGCGTATCGCGCCCCTCATGACTGGCGGTGATATCGAGAAAACAAAGCTCGTCCGCGCCGGCCGCGTCATAGAGCGCGGCCTGTTCCACCGGGTCGCCCGCGTCCCTGAGGTCGATGAAGTTCACTCCCTTGACGACGCGGCCGTCCTTGACGTCGAGGCAGGGGATGATCCGCGCCTTCAGCATCAGACGTCCCCGGCGGAAAGAAGATCGAGCGCAGCCTCGGGATCTATGCGGCCGTCATAAAGCGCGCGGCCGCAGATCACGCCCTCGATTCCCGCGCTTTCATGGTTCTTCAACTCGCGCAGATCATCCATCGTCGACACGCCGCCCGAGGCGATGACGGGCGTGGTCAGTGCCCAGGCGAGGTCGACCGTTGCCTCGATATTGGCGCCGCGCATCATGCCGTCGCGATCGATATCGGTATAGATGATCGCGGCCGCGCCGGCGTTCTCGAATTTGAGCGCGAGATCGAGTGCTTTTACCCGCGACGTTTCGGCCCAGCCCTCGACCGCGACGAATCCCTGGCGCGCGTCGATGCCGACGGCGATGCGGCCCGGAAAATCGCGGCACGCCTGGATCACGAGGTCGGGGTCACGCAGCGCGGCGGTGCCGAGAATGACTCGATCCACGCCCTTGTCGAGCCAGGCCGCGATCGTCTCGCGATCGCGAATGCCGCCGCCAAGCTGAAGCCGGATATCCACGGCCGCGCGAATCGCCTCGACCGCGGCCGCATTGGCCGGCCGGCCCGCGAAGGCGCCATCGAGATCGACGATATGGAGCCAATCGAACCCGGTCTCGGAGAACTGCCGGGCCTGATCGCGGGGACTGGTGTTGAAGACCGTCGCGCGAGCCATGTCGCCCTGAAGCAGCCGGACGCAAGCGCCCTCCTTGAGGTCGATCGCCGGAAACAGGATCATCGGATGCGCCCCTTCCTAGCCTTGCGGCTGCCAACCGAGAAAATTGGCGAGCAGCCGCAATCCTGCCCGCTGGCTTTTTTCGGGATGGAACTGCGTGCCGGCGATGTTGTCCCGCGCCACCATGGCGGCGATTTCCTGGCCGTAGGCGACGGTCGCGACAACGGGCGCGGGATTTTCAGGCACGAAATGGTAACCGTGGACAAAATACATATGTGACCCGGCCTCCAACCCGGCGAGAAGCGGATGCGGGGTCCCGCGCCAGGCGAGATCGTTCCAGCCCATATGGGGAATGTCGAGGGGCTGGCCGGTGGCATCCTCTTGCGCCAGCGCGACCACCTCGCCCGGAATCCAGCCGAGCCCCGGCGTGACCCCGTGCTCGAGCCCGCGCGTCGCAAGAAGCTGCATGCCGACGCAGATCCCGAGGAAGGGCCGGCCGCCGTCCACGACCGCCGCCTCGAGCGCCTCGATCATGCCCGGCAGAGCCTCGAGCCCCGCCTTGCAATCCGCGAAGGCGCCAACGCCGGGCAGCACGATCCGGTCTGCCCCGGCGACGGCGCGGGGATCGTCGCTGACCACGACCCGCGCGGCGCTGCCGGCTTCGCGGCTGGCGTGCTCCAGCGCCTTCGCCGCCGAGCGCAGATTGCCCGAGCCGTAATCCACCACAAGCACTGTCATCGAGAATTCCTGTCGCGAAAGTGGCTGGCGCCGGTGCGCCTAGAGCTTGCCCTTCGTGGACGGCACGTCATCCGCCCGGCGCGGATCAATCTCGACCGCCTGACGCAGCGCGCGGGCAAGGCCCTTGAAGCACGATTCCACAATATGGTGATTGTTCTCGCCATACAGGTTTTCCACGTGCAGCGTGATCCCGGCATTCTGGGCAAAGGCCTGAAACCATTCCTTGAAAAGCTCGGTGTCCATGTCGCCCAGCTTGGGCTTGCTGAAGGTGACCCGCCAGATGAGGTAGGGCCGGTTGGACACGTCGAGCGCCACCCGCGACAGGGTCTCGTCCATGGGGATCATGGCCGCGCCCCAGCGCGTGATCCCCTTGCGCTCACCCAGCGCGCGCGCCACCGCCTCGCCAATGGCGATACCGGTATCCTCGGTGGTGTGATGAAAATCGATATGCAGATCACCGCGCGCCCGCACGCGGAGGTCGATCAGCCCGTGACGGGCGAGCTGCTCGAGCATGTGATCGAGGAAGCCGATGCCGGTCTCGATTTCGGCAACGCCTGTCCCGTCGAGATCGACGGTGACGCTGATCTCGGTTTCCTTGGTTTTGCGGTCCACCGTGGCGCGGCGCATGATGCTGCTCTCCGTTGCGGGCCCGGTTTCGGCCCGGTTTCCGCCTTCTCCTACCACCTCCGGCAGGGCAGCGCCAGTGGAGCGCCGGCAATCCGCGAGAACGCCCGTGAGCACGGCCAGGCCACAGAGGGGCTTGAATTTGCGCCAAAAACACCCAGATTCGGAAAGCCGTCCACCCTCACCCCGGAGTCCCCATGCCCCCCGCACCTGCCACCGACCTTGCCCGAATGCACGGCACCACGATTCTCTCCGTGCGCAAGAACGGCAAAGTGGTCATCGCGGGCGACGGCCAGGTCACGCTGGGGCAGACCGTGCTCAAATCCAACGCGCGAAAGGTGCGTCGGCTGGGCGGCGGCGAGGTGATCGCCGGCTTCGCCGGGGCCACGGCGGATGCCTTTACCCTCTTCGAGCGCCTCGAAAGCAAACTCGAAAGCCATCCGGGCCAGCTCATGCGGGCCTGCGTGGAACTCGCCAAGGACTGGCGCACCGACCGCTATCTGCGCCGTCTCGAGGCAATGATGATCGTCGCCGATCGCGACGTCTCCCTCGTCCTCAGTGGCACCGGCGACGTGCTGGAGCCGGAGGACGGCGTGATGGGGATCGGTTCGGGCGGCATGTACGCGCTGGCCGCCGCCCGCGCGCTGACCGAGGTGGACGGGCTCGAGGCGCGGGAGGTGGCCGAGCGGGCCATGAGAATCGCCGCGAAGATCTGCGTCTATACCAACGAGTCGGTCGTCGTCGAACAACTTTAGCGCCGCCTGATTTTTTTCCCCTAACCTGTCGAGCCCCGTATGAGCATACCCTTGCCCACATTCAGCCCCCGCGAAATCGTCTCCGAACTCGACCGCTATATCGTCGGCCAGGCGGATGCCAAGCGGGCGGTGGCGATCGCGTTGCGCAATCGCTGGCGCCGGCAGCAGCTGGACGAACAGCTGCGCGAGGAAGTCCTGCCGAAGAACATCCTGATGATCGGCCCGACCGGCGTGGGCAAGACCGAGATCGCCCGGCGCCTGGCAAGGCTGGCCCAGGCACCCTTTATCAAGATCGAGGCAACGAAGTTTACCGAGGTCGGCTATGTCGGGCGCGATGTGGAACAGATCGTGCGCGACCTTCTGGAAGTATCGATTCACGAAACCCGCGAGCGCCTGCGCAAGGACGTGCGTGCCAAGTCTGAGGCGGCGGCGGAGGACCGCGTGCTCGACGCGCTGGTCGGCCAGGGCGCGGGCAGCGAGACGCGGCACAAGTTTCGAACCATGCTGCGCGCGGGCGAACTGGACGACAAGGAAGTGGAGCTGGAACTGCGCGATGGTTCGGGCCTGCAGATGCCGATGATGGATATCCCCGGCATGCAGGGCGGCCAGATGGGGATGATCAATCTCAACGATATTCTGGGCAAAGCCTTCGGCGGCCAGACCAAAAAGCGACGCATGATCGTGGCCGAGGCCCATGACGTGCTGGTCGAGGAAGAGGCCGACCGCCTGCTCGATCAGGACAAGGTCGTCAGCGAGGCCATCGAGGCGGTGGAGCAGAACGGCATTGTGTTTCTGGACGAGGTCGACAAGATCTGCGCGCGCAGTGACCGGGCGGGCGCGGATGTCAGTCGCGAAGGCGTCCAGCGCGACCTGCTGCCGCTGATCGAGGGCACGACGGTCACGACGCGTCATGGCTCGGTCAAGACGGATCACATCCTGTTCATCGCCTCGGGCGCGTTCCATATTTCGAAACCGTCCGATCTTCTGCCGGAGCTTCAGGGCCGGCTGCCCATCCGCGTCGAGCTCAAGGCGCTGACCAAGGATGACTTCGTCCGTATCCTGACCGAGCCCGAAGCGAGCCTCATCAAGCAATACGCGGCGCTGATGGCGACCGAGGATTTCACCCTCGAATTTACCGAGGATGGCGTGGCGGAAATTGCGGCCCTTTCGACGGAAATCAACAGCAATGTCGAGAATATCGGCGCCCGGCGCCTGCACACGGTGATGGAGCGCCTGTTGGACGAGGTGAGTTTCACCGCGAGCGACCGGCAGGGCGAGCACATGACCGTGGACGGCGATTACGTGCGCCTACACGTGGCCGAGCTCGCGCGCAATACGGACCTGTCCAAATTCATTCTTTAGGGCGGGTCCCGGCGCCGTCGCCACGCAGGATCCCGAGCAGGACGTCGAGCGTCTCCGGATCGAGTCCGCCGATGCGCTCGGCCAGAAGATTGGCCACAAGGGTCGCTTCGGGCGCCAGGCCCTGGGTGTCCACCGTCACACGCGGATGGGAGAGGACGGCGAGGCGTTCGATTTCGTCCTGTTCGTCCCAGTCGAGGCCGAGCACGCCCACCACCTGAATGAGAAACACCCGGTTGGGCCGGCCCCGCTTGCCATGCTCGAGCGCCGAGAGATAGGCGGCCGAGACGTCGAGTCGGGCCGCCATTTCCTTGAGTGTCAGCCCCTGCGCCTGGCGCAGTTCACGCATCCGGCGCCCGAAAGGGGTCATTGCCCGATCCCATCGCTGCCTGGAGCCCGCCGGCGGCGCAGCAGCACATAGAATGCGCCGTCGCCGCCATGCTGCGGCCGCGCCGGCACGAACGCGAGAACCCGTCTCCGATTGGGCGCCTGGCCGAGCCAGCCCGGCAGTTCGCGGCGCAACACCCCGCCCTCGCCAAGCCGGCCGCGCCCGGTGATCACCAGTACCAGGCGCAGGCCCCGCCCCTCGGACTCCGCCAGGAAATCGGCCAGCCGGGGCGCCGCCTCGGCACGGCTCAGCCCGTGCAGGTCGATCTCGTCCTCGATCGCCATAAGGCCGCGCCGCAGCCGCATCTCGGTCCGCTTGTCGAGCCCCGCCGCCCGCGCATCCCGGAGATCCTGCGGGCCGGGACCGGGTTCGGCCGGAGACGCCGCTTGGGGCGCGGGGACCGGGTCTCCGGGCCAGGGCCGGGGGGGGATCATTGCGCGCGCCGGGGGCGCCGCCGGCGGGACCGAGTCGGGGGACGCCAGGGGGGACGGCACGGGGGACGGCACGATTTTGTTTCGCTTGCGTAACGGCTTGGTGGCGGCCGAGATTTCCTGCCAGAGCGCCCGGTCGGCCGGGACAGGCGGGGCGGGCGGGCGCCGGCGGGCCATCAGAGCTCATCCACCAGAAGGATATGGAGCCGCCGCGGCCCGTGGGCCCCGAGGAGGATCTTCTGCTCGATATCGGCGCTGCGCGACGGGCCGGTGATGAAATGCACACCGCGCGGCAGTACCGGGGCATTCCGGCCCGATTGCGCGTGGCGCTCTCGAAGCGTGTCCCAGGCAGTCTCGTAATGCCGGGCGAGATCTTGCGCCGGGAGCAGCACGAGAAGGGTTTCCGGCAGAAAATTCAGGCTTGCCGGCGCGGCCGGACCGGAGAAAAAGACCAGCGTCCCGGTTTCGCCGACGCCGAGCGCGGCACGGGTCAGCACCGGCACATCGCCCCGACCGACCCAGCCGGGGCGACCGGCGGGCTCGCGCGTGTCGGCGAGACGCTCGACCGTCGTCACCGCGAATGGCGATTGGAGCTTCCAGGGGATGCGCGCAAGGTCGGGATCGGGGCCCTGTATGATTTCGCCCGGCAGGTTTTCCTTGGCGAGATACGTGGCCACCGCCTGGGGCACGGCATGCAGGTCGGCCAGCTCGGCCACGCTCGCGGATGCCGCCTCGGCCATGGCGATGAAGGACCGGCGCAGCGCCGCCTGATCGCCGCCGGCCCGGTCGGGACGCAGGTGAACGGGCGGGTGCTCAAGCCGTTCGCGCACCCGGGCGGCGCGCGCGGGATCCGGGCCGTCCGCCCCGTTGGCCGCGCGCACCCGCGCCAGTATGTCGGACCGCCCGCCGGTCATACCGATGATTTCCGCTTTTGGTTACGCGCGGCAAGAAGCGCGGCGAGGCTCGCTTTCTCGGGCGGCGGCAAATCGCGCACGCTCGTCCAGCCGCCGAAAAACGGCACTGCCCGTCCGCCGGCCCTGGCGGCGAGGCGCAGCGCCCGGCGCGCCAGGTTCTCCCCAAGCCGGTAGAGCCGGGGCCGGCGGGCGGCCAGGCGCCAGAACCGAAGCGCCAGCTTGTCCCGGCGCACGGGGCCGGCGCGGGCGAAATCCCGGTCGCGCCAGAACCGCATGAGCCTGGGCAGCGGTATCTGCACCGGGCAAACCGCCTCGCAGCGCCCGCAGAAGCTGGACGCGTGGGGCAGGTGCGCGCCCGCCTCGATCCCGATGAACTGCGGCGTGAGCACGGCGCCCATGGGGCCCGGATAGACCCAGCCATAGGCGTGCCCGCCGACCGAGGCATAGACCGGGCAGTGGTTCATGCAGGCGGCGCACTTGATGCAGCGAAGCATGTCGCGCATCGGGCCGGCCAGCAGGTCGCTGCGCCCGTTATCGAGCAGCACGACGTGGAATTCGCGCGGCCCGTCGAGATCGTCGGCCCGTCGGGGCCCCGTCGTGAAGCTGGTATAGACCGACATTTCCTGACCCGTTGCCGAGCGCGCCAGCAGCCGGGTCAGCGTCATGGCGTCTTCAAGGGTCGGCACTATTTTTTCGATGCTGGCGACCACAATCTGCACCGGCGGGAGAGTCTGGGACAGATCGCCATTTCCTTCATTGGTGACGATGGTCGCGGTCCCGGTTTCGGCGATGAGAAAATTCGCGCCCGTGATGCCGACATCGGCCGCGAGAAATTCTTCCCGCAAAATCTGCCGCGCCTCCGACAACAGGCTTTCCGGCGCCTCAAGGTCGCGCGCCGCGTCGAGTGCCGTGTGATTCGCGCGAAACGTATCGGCGACATGCTCCTTGTTGAGATGAATGGCCGGCGCAATGATGTGGCTTGGCGGTTCGTGGCGCAGCTGGATGATGTATTCACCAAGATCGGTCTCGACGGGCCGGATCCCTGCCGCCTCGAGCGCATCGTTGAGCGCGATCTCCTCCGTCACCATGCTCTTGCCCTTGGCCACGCTGCGCGCTCCGGCCGCGCGGCAGAGCGCGATGATCGTCTCGCGCGCTCCGGCCGCATCGCTGCACCAGTGAACCTGCCCGCCCGCCTCGTGCACGCGAGATTCGAATGCCTCGAGATAGAGATCCAGATGGTCGAGCGTGTGATTCTTGATCTCGACGGCAAGATCGCTGAGCCGGTCGAATTCGGGCAGGGCGTCGCGCGCCCGCGCGCGCTTCTTCTGGAAGCCTTCGGGCACATTGCCGAGGGCGCGCTGCAGTTCGCCATCGGCCAGCGCGCGGCGAGCATTGGCGGGGAAATCGGGCGAGGTGATTTTCATCTCACCCCTCCGCCTCTTCGCCGATTGCCGGCGTATCGAGCCGACCCGCGAGCATTTCGGCGACGTGACGGAACCGGAGCGCCAGGCCCCGGCGCCGGCTGCGCCCGGCCATGTTGAGGAGGCAGCCGAGATCGCCGGACAGCACCAGCCCGGCCCCGGTCCGGCTCAAATGATCGAGTTTCTCGTCCACCATATGGGCCGAGATATCGGGATACTTGACGCAGAACGTGCCGCCAAATCCGCAGCACTCCTCGCCGCCCGAGGCTTCGCGCAGACCGAGCCCGTCGATCCGGCCGAGCAGCCGGCGCGGTTGCTCGCGGATCTTCAATTCGCGCAGCCCGGCACAGGCGTCGTGAAAGGTCACGTCGCCCGCGTAGCTGCCCGACAGGTCCACGCCCATCGCCTCGTCCAGAAACGCCGTCAACTCCCAGGTCTTCGCCGCGAGAACTCGGGCGCGGTCCGCCATATCGGGCTCGTCCTCGAAGAGTTCGGGAAAATGGGTCCGGATCATCCCGGCGCAAGAACCCGAGGGAAGGACGATATGATCGAACGGCTCGAAGGCACGGATCACGTCCCGCGCAACCGCTTCCGCCCCGTCGCGGTCTCCGCTGTTATAGGCCGGCTGGCCACAGCAGACCTGAAGATCGGGGATGGACACGCGGCAGCCCGCCTGTTCGAGGAGATCGAGTGCAGCCACGGCCACGGACGGACGGAACAGCCGCACGAGACAGGTGGTGAAGAGGGCCACATGGGGGCGGGAGACGGGATCAGCCATGGAACGGTATATCTCGGACGATTGATGATGGGCGATTTGCTGTCGGCCGCCGGCGGGTTACCGGGGCCGGGTTCAGCATCCCGGCTTGCGGATACGAGCGCAAGGGGGAGCCGGTTTCCTAGCGGGAGTCCATCCTCCGCGGCAAGAGGGCGAAAATTCCGCCCTCGGCGTGCATGGCCCCCGCTTCGTGCCAGGCCTGCTCGCCCGCGCCCCAGAAAATATCGCCCCGGATCGGCCCGGTGATGGCCGCGCCCGTATCCTGGCTGATCATGAGCCGGCGCAGCGCTCCCCCGTCAGCGCCGGGCGTGTCCAGATCGGGCCTGCGGGTATCCACCCAGACCGGCACGCCATAGGCCCAGAACCCCGGGTCCACTGCAAGGCTGCGGCCGGGTGTCAGGGCGACCCCGGCAGCGCCGATGGGGCCCGCCCCGTCGATCGGGCGAAAGAATATGTAGCGCGCATTGAGCGCCATCAGGGCCGCGGCCTCCTCGGGGTGGGATTTGAGCCAGCGCGCGATCTTGTCGGAGGTCAGGCCGTTGACGCCCCGGTCGCGCAGTTCGGCGCCGACCGAGCGATAGGCGTGCCCGTTATGGGCGGCATAGCCCACGCGCAGCGCGCTGCCATCGGGCAGGCGAATTTGCCCCGAGCCCTGAATGTGAAGAAAGAAGAGATCCACGGGATCGGCCGCCCAGGCCAGAACCGGCGCCCGGCCCTCGAGTCCGTCCGTCCCGATTTCGGCTCGCGTGTCATAGGGTTGCAGGCGCCCCTCCGCCACCTTGCCGGCAATGGACAGGCCCCGCAGATCGGGCCGGAACCGGCCGAGATCGACCAGAACCAGATCATCGGGCCGGCCGAAAACGGGGTATCGGTGGCGGGCATCGGGCGCGAGCGCGCCGTCGAGGCTGGCTTCGAAATAGCCCGTGAAGAGCCCGGCCGCAGACGTACCCCTGCCCGTCACGGCACGCGCCTGCGCCGGGCTGAAGCGCGCCTCGAGCCATGCGCGGGCAGCGGCGGCACTGCCGAAACCGCCTTCGGGCAGGGCGCTGCATACCGCCTGCCAGTCGCGGGTGGGGCCGAAATCCGGCGCGGCCGGGCGGGCCGCATCCCCCTCGCCCAGGGTGCGGCCAAGATGGAAGGGCGAGTCTGCGGGACGTGCCAGAATGCCCGGGCAGCTTCGCTTGAAGGCGTCGAGGGCGGCACGGGGATCGGCCTCGGGCCAGCCCGGCAGGCTGGCGTAATCGGCCGGCACGAACTGCAGGACCGGCGGCGCCCCTTCTTCCGGCGCCGGGGCCACCGGGGCGGGGGCCGGGATCTCGACCACGGTGGCCGGCCTCAGGACGTAGAGAGCGGCCGCGCCCAAGGCGCCGCCGAGAGCGAAGATCAGCGCCAGCATGCCGAGATATCGCCTCCGGCTGCCGGAGATGCCAGGCACGCCAGGGGCGCCGGGGGCTGGAGCGGGGTTGCGGTCGCCGGCCGGGGTCATGGGTCTGCGGGTCCGCCCCGGAGAATCAGGACGGGATCGCGGTTGCCGTCAGCGCCCAGTTGGGATCGTCCGACCCCGTGTCGCGCTGGAAGGTCCAGAGATCGGTGATCTCGGCCACGTAATGCGGATCGCCCTCGACCACCTCGCCATCCTCGTCGCGCGTGACGTTGGTCTGTTCCGAGACGAACTTGACGGTGATCGAGGCGGCGCCGCCCTTGAGGGCGGCCTCCACGACCTGGGCCGATTTGATGTTGACGAGCTCGGTCTCGAGCACATGGCCCTTGTCGGCCCGGTCCTCCACGGCCGACGCGAAGCCGCGATACACGTCCGCCGACAGGAGCGGCTCGAGCGCATCGAGATCGCCCTGCGCGAAGGCGTCGACAATCATGCGGAAGGCGGTTTTGGCACCGGCGAGAAATTCGGTCGGATCGAAGTGCGGATCGGCGCGCGCAATATCCTGGAGACCGGCGCGCACCTCGTCGGAGAACATCGCGTCGTCCGCGATCACGCGATCGGGGAGCGTCACGATGTTGTCGTTGCCGGCGCGCTCACCGGCTTCCTGCGCGGCCGTTTCCGCCGCGTCCGTCCGGAAGCGGTCTTCCGGCCGAGGGGCGGGCTCATGACCGGTGCGCCGGCCGAGCACGCTGCGCAGGCGGAAAACGAGGAAGCCCGCCACCATGGCGAGAAGAATGATATCCAGAAACTGAAACCCGTTGCCCATGCGAAAACCAATCTGGCGAATGCTGATCTGGCGAAAACCAATTTGCCGGACTCTCTTCCGGGCGACACCCCGTCGGTCGGCACGAGAGCTAGCATACCCTTTCAAGCAGGGATTCCCAGCCTTCTCACGCGGCCGGGCCTGATCGGGCCCGGGCGGGCCCGATCGGCATTGTCCCGTTCCCCTGAAGTCCCTAGATAAGACGGGTTAACACGAATAAAAGGTGGAGAATGCGACAAATCGGAGGCGCGGCGTGATTCTGATCCGCCATGGCGAGACCCCGTTCAACGTGGCCTTCCGCGAAACCCGGCGGGATCCGGGCGTGGTGGACCCCGGGCTTACGCCCGAGGGGCGCGACCAGGTGGCTGCCGCCGGCCGCGTTCTCGCCGGGGAAGCCGGGGACAGGCGGCCCGCCCGGCTGGTGGCGAGCCCTTACCGCCGGACGCTTGAAAGCGCGACCATCCTTGCCGATATCCTCGATGTCCCCGTTTCGGTGGAGCCGCTGGTGCGCGAGCGCTCGGTTTTCGCCTGCGACATCGGCACGCCCGCCTCGGTGCTGGCACGCGAATGGCGGCACCTCGCGCTCGATCACCTGGACGAAATCTGGTGGGCCGCGGCCGAAGAGAGCGAGGAGGCGCTCGATCGTCGCAGCCATCGCTTCCACCGGGCGATGACCGCCGCCCCGGACTGGTCGCGCCTTTGCATCGTCTCTCATTGGGGGTTTATCCGGAGCCTGACCGGCCAGGGACTTGAGAACGCGGAAACGCACCGCCTGGCGGCCGGCCACATCCATCCGCGGGCGCCCGCGCTGGAAGCGGGGCGGGATGAGGCGTCGATGCACGGGGGTTGCCAAGCGACCTTGCGCGAGTCTTGATAGACCGGTGCCGCCCCCAGCCGAGAGAGAGCAAATCATGTCAGACAATCAGGACAATTCGGGTGTCAGCCCGCAAGCAACGGGCGACGTGCCCGGCATGACGATCGAGGTGCGGGGCCAATACATCAAGGATCTTTCGTTCGAGAATCCGCTGGCGCCGCGCACGATGCAGGATCTGAAGGACCCGCTCGACATTTCGGTCGATGTCAATACGAGCGCCAGGACGATCGAGGACGATGCACACGAGGTTGTCCTCGCCATCAACGCGCGCGCCACGGCGGGCGAGGATGTCGTGTTTATCGTCGAGCTCGTTTATGCCGGCCTGGTCGCAGTGCGCAATGTGCCGAGGGAATCGCTGCAGCCTCTCTTGTTCATAGAGGCGCCGCGCCTGCTGTTTCCGTTTGCGCGCAATATCGTGGGCGAGGCGACGCGTAACGGCGGTTATCCGCCGCTGTTGCTGAACCCGATCGATTTCGCGCAGCTCTATCGGGAGCGCATGGCGCAAGGCGCAAGCGGTACCGCCTAGAGCCGCCAGAGCGGGGCGGTGATCCGGTCCAGCATCTCGTCATGCTGGCGACGTTCCTCGGCGCTCGGTGGGAAGGCGCGGGGTTCGCGAAACTCGCGCGTAATGCGCGCCATGTCCTCCCGGGCCGCCCCTTGCGGGGCCAGGGCCAGGCCCCCCTGCCGGCCTCCCGTCAATTCGATATACACCAGCGAGAGCAGCTCCGCGTCGAGCAGGGCGCCGTGTTTTTCGCGGCTGGAGAGATCGATCCCGAAGCGCCGGCACAACGCGTCAAGACTGGCCCGCTCGCCCGGAAACTTGCGCCGCGCCAGCTCCAGCGTGTCAAAGACGCGATGGCGCTGGATAACCGGCCGGTCCACCCGGGCGAGTTCGGCATTGAGAAACCTGATGTCGAACTCGGCGTTGTGGATCACGAGCCTGTCGTCAGCGATGAATTCCAGAAAATCTTCCACGAGATCGCCGAATAACGGCTTGTCCGCCAGGAATTCGGTGGACAGGCCGTGCACCTCGTAGGCAGTCACCGGCATGTCGCGTTCGGGATTGAGATAGGCGTGGAAAAGGCGCTCGGTCTGGATCGAATTGACCAGTTCGATACAGCCGATTTCGACAATCCTGTCGCCCGTTTCGGGGTTTAGGCCGGTTGTTTCAGTGTCGAGGATTATTTCGCGCATGGCCCTTCCGCTGTCTGCCGGTCCGGATATGTCAAGGCCCGCACCAGTCGCTTAACCTGGCGCGCCGTATGGCCGAAGCCAAGGCCAGTGTGAATGATAACGTCGGCACGCGCGCGTTTTTCTCCATCACTCATCTGGCGCGCGCGAATGCGGTCGAATTTTTCCGCCGTCATGCCGGGGCGCGCCAGCACGCGCTGGCGCTGGAGGAAGGCGGGCGCGGTCACCACCACCGTCAGATCGACGCGGCGCTCGCCACCGGTTTCGAACAGGAGCGGAATGTCGAGAACCAGAAGGCGCCGGCGCTGGCGGCGACATCTGGCGAAGAAGTCGGCCTCGATCGTCCGCGCAAGAGGGTGGAGGATATCCTCGAGGCGCGCGAGCGCGGCCGGATCGTCGAAGACGCGCGCACCCAGCCTGCGCCTGTCGATTCCGCCCCGCCCGTCATCCGCTTCCGGAAACGCCGCCCGGACCGGCAGCACGCCCCGGCCGCCCGGGGCGAGGAGGTGATGAATGGCCGCGTCCGCTTCGTAGACCGGAACGCCCAGGCGGCGGAACATGCGCGCCGTCGACGATTTGCCCATGCCGATGGAGCCCGTGAGGCCGATGACGATCGGCCGTGACCTGGCCGGATGTCCTGTCATGTTGCGCCGGTCCCGGGCTGCCCGCCCGTGCCTTCCCGCTGCCGGAGCGCGGCCTCGAGAATCCCGCGCTGCGCGGGCGTGGGTGTGGCCGGATGGCCGAACCAGGCCTCGAAGCCGGGCCGGGCCTGATGGATCAGCATCCCGAGCCCGTCGGCAACCGGGTGGCCGCGCCGGCGCGCCTCGGCCAGCAAGGGGGTTTCCAGCGGAACATAGACGATATCCGCGACCGCCGCGCCGGGGGCGAGGCGATCGAGGCGGAGATCAAGGGGCGCCATCCCCGTCATGCCCAGACTGGTCGCGTTGACGAGAAGGGAGATGTCTTCGAGCGCCGCCTCGCGCGCCGCCCAGTCGCGGATCGCGATGCGCCGGGCAAGGGTCGCGTCGACATGGCCGAGATCCTCTTTCAATGCCTCCGCGCGTGCCCGGGTGCGGTTGATCAGCACGACCTCCTCGGTCCCCGCCTCGAGCAGGGCGACCACGATGCCGCGCGCCGCACCGCCCGCGCCCAGCACCAGCGCCCGGCGCGCCCGCGACCATCCGGCGGAGCGCAGGTTCTCGAGAAACCCGTAGCCGTCCGTGTTGCTGCCGAGACTGCCGCCCGATCCGGCATCCCCGAAAATGATGGTGTTGACGGCGCCCGCCCGGCGCGCCGCCTCGTCGGCGCGGTCCACCCAGGCGAGGGCCGCCTCCTTGTGGGGCAGGGTGATGTTGACCCCGCGATACCCTTCGGCCTGCAGCCGTCCGAGCGTCGCCGCGAAATCAGGCGGCGCCACATCCATCGCTTCATACCGCCCGTTGATGCCGTAGGTTTCGAGCCAGTAGCCGTGCAGCAGCGGCGACAGCGAGTGCCTTGCCGGCCAGCCCAGGACGGCGGCGCGGAGAAGCGGCGCGCCGGCGCCGCCAGCCGGGTGCCTCTGGCCGGTCGGGTCCTGCATCACCGTTCCACCACGCCGTGTTCGCGCAGAAATTCGAGCAGCGCCAGCAGCGGCAATCCCCAGATCGTGTAAGGGTCACCCTCCATCTTCTGGAAAAGCTGCGCGCCCGGCCCCTCGATCTGATAGGCACCAACCGATTCGAACGCCCGCGGCCCCACGGCGTCCAGGTAATGATCGATAAACCCGTCGCCGAAGAGCCGCATGGTCAACCGGGCCGTGCCCGTGTGATGCCACAAGCGCACGCCGTCGCGGACCACGACGGCGCAGGCCACCAGCGCGTGCTGGCGCCCGCGCAGTTCGCGAAGATGCGCGCGCGCTTCCTCGCGGCTGGCCGGCTTGTCATACAGCCGGCCCTCGCAAACCAGAACCTGATCGCCGCCGATTACCAGCGCCCCCGGATGGCGCTCGGAAACCTTTCGCGCCTTCATCTCGGCCAGCACTTCCGGTATGTCCTCGAACCCGGCACCATCGGCGAGGAGTGAGGTCTTGACCTCGGCCTCATCGATATGCGCCGCCTCGGCCGTCGCGACCAGGCCCGCCGCCTCGAACATGCGCCGGCGCATCCGGCTTTCGCTGGCGAGCACAAGGCGCGGCGCCTCGGTCCTGCCCATGAGCGGGCGTCCGTCCGGTATCGCTTCCCCGCTCACGAGATCCGCCCGGCGCGCCGGTCGTAAAGCTGCAGGATCGCGGCGGCCGTTTCCTCGATCGAGCGCCGCGTCACATCGAGAATGGGCCACTTGTTCTGCAGGCAGATTTTACGCGCGAAGGCCAGTTCCGCCTTGATTCGCTCCGGGTCGGCATAGCCGGTATCCTCGGACTCGTTGAGCATGCGCAGCCGGTTGCGCCGAAGCTGGACCAGCCGCTCCGCGCTTTCGGTCAGTCCCACGATCAACGGTCTTTTGAGCTGGAAGAGAATCTCCGGCAAGGGCACCTCGGGGACGATCGGAATATTCGCTGCCTTGTACCCGCGATTGGCGAGATAGATGCACGTTGGCGTTTTCGACGTGCGCGACACGCCGAGAAGCACGATATCGGCGTTCTCGAGATCCTTGGAAACCTGGCCGTCATCATGGCTCATGACGTAATTCATCGCATCCATGCGGGTGAAATACTCCGCATCCAGCACATGCTGGCGGCCGGGTTCGGCCCGGCTCTGCCGCCCGAAATACCGGGTCAGTTCGGCCAGGACCGGCTCCAGGACGGAGATGCACGGAATCTGTATGTCGCGGCATTTGCTTTCGAGATACTGGCGCAGATTCTCGTCCACGAAGGTGAACATGACCACACCGGGATTGGTCGCTATTCCCTGGACGACCCGCTCGAGCTGGCCGCGCGTGCGGACCAATGACCAGACATGCTCGATGGGCTCCACCCCTTCGAACTGAACGAGGCAGGCGCGCGCGACGCTCTTGATCGTCTCGCCAGTTGCGTCGCTTACCAGATGGAGGTGGAAATTGGCCACGTGCAGGACCCTCGTAAACTGCCGCCCGGCCCTGTCCGGCCGGATATGATCAGGGAAAATACCGCGGGATAACCTGCCATGAAAGCGCCCGGGATTTGTGGATAAACCCGGCCGGAAAATAAAATGCCCGTTTCACACCCGTCTTTGTTGCCCCCGCCGTGTGACTGCCCGCATCTTTGCGCTTTCATCCCCCACCCCTGAATCACGGGGGAACCCTGCCGGGCAGCCGGGATAATCGGCCGATTATGATCCGTATCCGGGCCCGGCGGGTAAAACCAATCATGGGGATAAAACCGAGATAAAAAAGGATTCCCGGTTTTCACAGGGATTCACTACCTACAACCACCTTTTCTTTATTAAGGGAAGTATAGGATAAGTGCACGGGACAGCGCGGATAAGCGTTCGGCCGGCGGAGCCCGAATGACGACAAAACCTCTCCTCGACGTGCTTGGCGGAAACGTTCCGGAAACGCCGCCGGTCTGGCTGATGCGCCAGGCCGGGCGCTACCTGCCGGAATACCGCGCGGTACGCGAAAAGGCCGGTGATTTTCTCTCGCTCTGCTTTTCGCCCGATTTCGCGACCAAGGTCACCCTCCAGCCGATCCGGCGGTATGGCTTCGATGCCGCGATCCTGTTTTCGGACATTCTGGTAATTCCGCACGGTCTCGGCCAGAAGGTTGCCTTCCGGCAGGGCGAGGGTCCGGTGCTGGAAGCGCTTGGCGGCGCGCCGGATCTGGACCGGCTGAATGTGACAGGGGTGAGCGAGCGTCTGGCGCCGGTCTACGAGGCGGTCGGGCGAATCAGGCGGGCCCTCCCCGCCGGGGTCGCGCTTATCGGCTTTGCCGGCGCTCCCTGGACGGTTGCGAGCTATATGGTGGAAGGGGGAACCAGCCGCAATTTCACCCGGGTGCGCGACTGGTCGATCCGGGCGCCCGACAGTTTTGGCAAGCTCATCGGGATCATCAGCGAGGCAACGCTCGAGCACCTCTCGGCCCAGGTCGAGGCTGGCGCCGAGGTGATACAGATTTTCGATTCCTGGTCGGGCATTCTGGACGATGAAGGGTTCGGGCGCTGGGTGAGCGGTGCGACGCGCGATCTCGTCGCGGCGCTCCGTCGACGCCATCCGGATGTGCCGGTGATCGGGTTTCCGCGCGGCGCCGGGCTGCGCTACGGGGCCTACCTGCGCGAGACCGGCGTGACGGGGGTGAGCCTCGATCCCGGCGTGCCACTCGATTACGCGCGGGACAATCTGGCCCCCCTGGCGGTGCTTCAGGGCAATCTGGATCCGCGCCGTCTCGCGGCTGGTGGCGAGGCGCTGGCGGGCGCGGTCGGTCGGATCAAAACGGCCTTCAATGGGCTGCCGTATATTTTCAATCTCGGGCACGGAATCGAGCCCGATACCGAGCCCGAGCATGTGGCCGAACTCGTTCGTCTGGTCAGGGAGGGATCACGATGAGCGGGCCGTCCCGGCGCCGCCGACTTGCCGTGGTGCTATTTAATCTGGGGGGGCCGGACAGCCCCGATGCGGTAAGGCCTTTCCTGTTCAACCTGTTCAACGACCGCGCGATCATCGGTCTGCCGCAGCCCTTTCGCTGGCTCCTGGCGAGCCTGATCTCGCGCCGGCGGGCGCCGGTGGCGCGGAAAATCTATGCGACCCTCGGCGGCGCCTCGCCCCTTCTGCCCAATACCGAGGCCCAGGCCCGAGCGCTCGAGGACGCCCTCAATACCGGTGATGACGATTTGGAGGCGCGGGTCTTTATCGCCATGCGCTACTGGCATCCCCGGGCCCTCGAGGCGGCGGAACGGGTGCGTGATTTCGAGCCCGACGACATCGTGCTGCTCCCGCTCTACCCGCAATATTCGTTGACGACCTCGGGATCGTCCCTCGGGGACTGGCATATGGCTGCCGGACAGGTGGGACTGACGGCGCCGACGCGCGCGATCTGCTGTTATCCGGCGCTGGATGGCTTCGCCGCGGGCGTCGCGGATCGGCTGGTGGCCGGGCTGGCGGATGCCCGCGAGGCCGGGAGTGGCCCGATCCGGATTCTGTTCTCGGCCCACGGCCTGCCCAAAAAGACCGTCGCCCGGGGTGATCCCTACCCCGATCACGTGCGCCTGTCGGCCGAGGCGGTGATGAAGGAAGTGGCACGCCGGGGATATGACGGGATCGACTGGACGATCTGCTATCAGAGCCGCGTCGGGCCACTCGAATGGATCGGACCCGCGACCGAGGATGAGATCCGCCGCGCGGCCGCCGATCGGGTCGCGCTGGTGGTGGTGCCGATCGCCTTCGTCTCCGAACATTCCGAGACCCTGGTCGAGCTCGACAAGGAATATCGGGAACTGGCCCGGGAGGCGGGCGTGCCCATCTATATCCGGGTGGCGACCGTCGACGCCGAGGCGCCCTTCATCGATGCGCTGGCCCGCCTCGCCCGCCAGGCGCAGGGCCGGGCAGTGTCGGTCGCTTCCGATGACGGCCGTCGGCGCTGTGCCGGGGAGGCGGTGCAATGCCCGATGAGGTCCCTATGATGGCGGCGCGGCTCACAGGCAGGAGGACGGCGACATGACCCAGTGGATCGGATTTCTCGGCGACGCCTATCCTTGGATTCGCGCGCTTCACATCATCAGCGTCATCGCCTGGATGGCCGGGCTCTTGTACCTGCCGCGGCTCTTCGTCTATCACGCCGAGGCGGCGCCCGGTTCGGACAAGTCGGAGACATTCAAGGTCATGGAGCGCCGCCTGCTGCGCGGGATCATGAATCCGGCCATGATCGCGAGCCTGATCTTCGGCCTGCTCCTGTTCGTGCATGGCGGGCTCTGGGCGGAAGCTTGGATGCACGCCAAGTTTGCCCTGCTGGCGCTGCTCTTCTGGTCCCATATGGCGATGGCCAGATGGCGCCGGCTGTTCGCGGCCGATCGGAACACGAGGAGCCGTGATTTCTACCGCCTCGTCAACGAAGCACCGACCCTGCTGATGGTGGGAATCGTCCTGCTGGCCGTGGTGCGGCCCTTCTAGCCCGGCCGTCGCGAAACCTTCATTTGACAAAGAGGGGCTTTTTTGGATAAAGCAGGGTGGTTTCCGACAACCGGTCCCGGTCCCGCCGGGGCCGAGCGTGCCGCCGGAAATCACTTCCCCACCAAAGGCCTGACGCATTTCTCCAGGACCGCCTGCGGCGGGGCATAACAAAAAAGGCCGTTCCGGTCTGTCTTCCCCCAACTCCGACACGCTTTCAAACCGTTTTTCACGAAGGTCACGCACCCTGTTAACCCCGGAAATCTCCGGACGAAATTTGAAAATCCACTCATCCCGCCCCGCTCGACAGAGCCATCTAAACAAGGCGGCCGATACTGGGACCCCACCGGCGCAATGCGCCGGCGTCTTCCGGCAAAGCCGGATCTGAACGGGCCTCCCTCGGCGCCTCATTCCGGACAGAACCCATGCAGCTTCAGGAACTGAAACAGAAAACCCCCAAGGAACTCCTCGATTACGCGGAAGAGCTTGAGGTTGAAAACGCGAGCAGCCTGCGCAAGCAGGACATGATGTTTGCCATTCTGAAGCAACTCGCGGAGAAGGACGTCTCCATCTATGGCGACGGCGTGCTCGAAATTCTCCAGGACGGCTTCGGTTTTCTGCGTTCGCCCGAGGCGAACTATCTGCCCGGCCCGGACGATATTTACGTGAGCCCGAGTCAGGTCCGGCGGTTCGGCCTGCGCACCGGGGACACTGTGGAGGGCGAGATCCGCGCGCCCAAGGATGGCGAGCGGTACTTCGCGCTGCTCAAGGTCAACAAGATCAATTTCGAAGAGCCGGATTCAACCCGCCACCGGATCAATTTCGACAACCTGACCCCGCTTTACCCGGACGAAAAACTCCATCTGGAAAGCAGCGACCCGACCTCGAAGGACATCACGCCCCGGGTGATCGATCTGATCGCGCCCCTGGGCAAGGGCCAGCGCGCCCTGATCGTGGCGCCGCCCAGAACCGGCAAGACGGTGATGCTGCAGAATATCGCGCACGCCATTACCGAAGCGCATCCCGAGGTCTATCTCATCGTGCTGCTGATCGACGAGCGCCCGGAGGAGGTCACGGACATGGACCGCTCGGTCAAGGGCGAGGTCATCAGTTCCACCTTCGACGAGCCGGCCGTGCGCCACGTGCAGGTTGCCGAGATGGTGGCGGAGAAGGCCAAGCGCCTCGTCGAGCCCAAGCGCGTTGTCGTGATCCTGCTCGATTCCATCACCCGGCTCGCGCGCGCCTACAACACGGTCGTGCCGAGTTCGGGCAAGGTGCTGACGGGCGGCGTGGACGCCAACGCGCTGCAACGTCCCAAGCGGTTCTTCGGCGCTGCGCGCAATATCGAGGAAGGCGGCTCGCTGACGATCATAGCGACCGCGCTGATCGACACGGGCTCGCGCATGGACGAGGTGATCTTCGAGGAGTTCAAGGGGACCGGCAACTCGGAAATCATTCTCGACCGCAAGCTGTCGGACAAGCGCGTGTTCCCCACGATCGATATCACGCGTTCCGGCACGCGCAAGGAAGAGCTGCTGGTGGACAAGGGCACGCTCTCCAAGATGTGGGTGCTGCGCCGCATCCTGATGCCGATGGGTGTCGTGGACGCGATGGAGTTCCTGCTCGGCAAGCTCAGGGAAACCAAGACCAATCAGGATTTCTTCGATTCCATGAATCAGTAGAGCGGGATCAGGGGATCAGGATCACCGATCCTGTCGTCTTGCGCGCCTCGAGATCGGCGTGCGCCCGGGCAGCATCGGCCAGGGCATATTCGAAATCCATCATGGGCCTGACGGCGCCCTTGGCCATGACATCGAAGAGCGCGGCCGCGGCCGTGCGCAGATCGTTCGGGTCGCGCGCGTAGTGATCGAGCATCGGCCGCGTGAGATAGAGCGAGCCGCGCACCATCAGTTCGCGCGGCGCGATGGGATCGGGGGGCCCTGACGCGTTGCCGTAGCTCACCATCATCCCGAACGGTGCGAGGCAGTCGAGGGATTTCATGAAGGTGTCCTTGCCGACACTGTCGTAGACGACAGGCACGCCCTTGCCGTCGGTGATCTCGCGCACCCGGGCGACGAAATCCTCGTCGCGGTACAGGATCGGGTGATCGCAGCCATGGGCG